>CAZJNP010000124.1:0-7700 GCA_964547355.1 uncultured Calditrichaceae bacterium | reverse complement strand
GGTCAGTTCCGCAAGGTTTTGCGTCCGGCTGTGCACCACAGTCACCGTAGCGTTGGCGCGCGTGCTTTTTTGCAGCAGCAGGTTAGCCATGGGCTTACCCACGATATTACTGCGTCCCAGTACCACCGCGTGCCTGCCCTGCGTCTCAACTTCATAATAACTCAAGATTTCCATAATTCCGGCCGGCGTACAGGGCAGCACATAAGGCTGACCGCTCAGCAGACGGCCTACATTCTGTGGGTGAAAGCAGTCCACGTCCTTGGCCGGATCGATGGCCATGATTATCGCCTGTTCGTCAATATGCCCCGGCAAGGGCAGTTGAACCAAGATGCCGTGATTTTGTGGATCGCGGTTTAAATCATCGATCAGGTGCAGCAACTCCTTCTGTGTGGTTTGCGCATTCAGGCGCTCCGTATGGGAATGAATGCCCAGTTTCTCACAGGCCTTTTCCTTGCGACGCACGTAAATCTGGGAAGCCGGATCGTCACCAACTAAGACCACGGTTAATTTAGGTTCTACCCCATGCTTCTTTAACTCACGCACCTGATCTGCCACCCGTTCGTTAACACGGGCAGCCACTATTTTTCCGTTTAATATTTTGTCCGGATACTCCAAAACGTTCTCTCTAATTTAATGGATAATCAAAACACTTCTAACTGTTAAGCATAATCCACGGAACGGAATTCTCGGATGACGATGACCTTGATTTGTCCAGGATATTCGATTTCCTTTTGTATTTTAGCGGCAATGTCGCTTGCCAATTGATAATTGGTGACATCGTCGATTTTTTCATGATCCACGATCACACGCACTTCTTTACCGGCCTGGATAGCGTAAGCGGATTTGACCCCATCGAAAGACTCGGCGATGACTTCCATTTTCCGCATACGCTGAATGAAATTCTCGATCACATCACGGCGGGCGCCCGGGCGCGCTCTGCTAATTTCATTGGCGATTTGCATAATCACCGTTACTGGAGAAATGGGCTCCACTTCCCCATGATGACCCAAAATGGCGTTCAAAACCAGCGGATGCTCGCCATACTTCTTAACAAATTCGTACCCTATCTGCGCATGGCTGCCTTCCGAGCGCCGCTCGACCGCCCGGCCGATGTCGTGTAAAATACCCGCCCGTTTGGCCAGTTGCTCGTCCAGACCTAATTCCGCAGCCATAATGCCGGCAATCAACGCGACCTCCTTACTATGTTGCAGCACATTCTGCCCATAACTGGTACGAAAACGCATTTTACCGATCATACGAATAATATCAGGATGCATGCCATGCACGCCCGTTTCCAACAACGCCTGTTCGCCCAATTCCATGAAGTACTCTTCCATCTCCTCCCGGGTTTTTTCGTAGGTTTCTTCAATACGTCCCGGATGGATGCGTCCGTCGTTGACCAGTTTTTCCATGGTGATGCGCGCTAGTTCCCGGCGGTAAGGATCATACCCGCTCAAAATGACTGCTTCCGGCGTATCGTCCACAATGACATCGATCCCGGTTACGATTTCAAATGCGCGAATATTGCGTCCTTCACGCCCGATAATGCGCCCTTTCATATCGTCGGAAGGAAGCGTAACCACCGAAACCGTGGATTCAATAGCATGATCGGTTGCGGTTTGCTCCATCGCGGAGATGATGATGTCTTTGGCTTTATTCATGGCCTCCCGCTGGGCTTCGTCCATAATTTTATAGATTTGGGTTGAAGCCTCCTTTTTGGCCGTTTCAATCATATTCTCCATAAGCACTTTTTTGGCTTCTTCGCGGGTCAAGCCGGAAATAGTTTCCAGGCGCTTATTTTCTTCGTCCAGCATTTTTTCCAGCTTTTCCTGACGCAGGCTGAGCTGAATTTCCCGATTCTTTAATTCGTGCCGCTGGATATCAATTTCTTTTTCCTTTTTTGAAATCAGATCCGCTTTCCGGTCAATATTATTTTCCCTGATAAGCTGATCAGATTCCAGATGTTTTAAGGTTTTTTTGCGGTTCCGGTATTCCTCTTCCAGACGTTGCTTTTTCTCATAAATCTCTTCTTCGGCTTCGATTAATTTTTCTTTTTTCGCATTTTCAATCTCATCCTGCGCGTCGGTGATCATCTGATCGGCCGCTGCTCTGGCTTTTTTGAGGCTCTGACGTCCCAAAAAAGAATTTAACAACCAGCCGATAACCATACCGATCACTAAAAAAACAGGAATTAGTAAAACTTTCATCCTTTTTAAATCCTCCTATCACCACCGGTACCCCCCGGAGGCTAAATAAAAAAAACCCTGTATCCATAGCACGGTAGAATAGAACCTCATCAAAGCATGATGGGCACCTCCTGGACGGGTCATGCTTCCCCACTTAAGGGGCCTGCAATCAACGCCCAGAGTCCAGTTCCCTGGTGTAATGGTGTTGGTCCTATTTACTCGTGTATAGATACAGGGTTTTAATTTTTCTCGATAAACCTACTCTTGAAGCACTTCTTCCAATTTCAGGTTTATCTTTTTTGCCTCTTCATTTAATTGATCTGACAGTTTTGTTCTATACAATCGCTCCTGGAATAATTCTTCCGCAATGTTTAGCGCGGCCAGTACCGCAACACGTGTGGAAGAATTAATTGCTTGATTTTTATCAATTTCGCGCATTTTTTCATCTACATATTTGGCAATTTCTTTTACAAAGTTTTCATTATTATCAGACATTAACGTGTATTCCGACCCAAAAATATTTACGCGAATGTGGCCAGGAGCCATTTAACTTTCCTTTTCTTAAGAATCAACACCACTTTGCTTTGAATAGCTCAGTTCCAACTGCTCTACCAGTTGCCTTAATTGCTGACTAACTACATTTTGCTTGCGTTTTAATTTTTCATTTTCATGTTCAATTTCAATTATTTTTTTCGGATTACTTTCGTCCCCCGTACAATGCTCCAATTTTTCCTTTAGCGTTTTGTTTTCCTTTTTTAAACGGTTAATGGTAAATCGCGCTTCCCGATACTGCTCAATGAGTTCGTTTACTAAATGTTGCATTTTGTCAAACTGTTCCAACCGCATGTTTGTTAATTCCGTAACTGCGCGTTAAATTTTTTCTGGCATTTTTGAATCACATTCTCAAACAAGCGATCCACTTCCTTGTCGCTGAGCGTGCGTTCATGCGATTGAAAACGCATGCGAATGGCCAGACTCTTTTTCCCTGCCGGTATCTTATCCCCGCGATAGATGTCAAAAACGTCTAACTGGGACAACAAGCTACCTGCGATGTGTTTAATGTACTCTAAAATTTCCCCAGCATGGATGTCTTCTTGCACCACCAGCGCCAGGTCGCGTTCGGAATAAGGGTAACGGCTGATGGGCTGGTAACTTCTTTCAAAGCTGATTTTTTTTGCAAGTTTATCGACATTCGCTTCGAATGCATACACCGGTTTTTCAAGATCAAAGGCGTCCAAAATCCGGGAATTTAACCTTCCGCAAACCGCTAAAATCTCCCCGTCGGACTCCACGGCGATGCATTCATCAGCCGACATATATGCTGCTTTATCATATAAAATAAATTGGTAGTTGTCAAGAAATATTTTCGATAAAAAGTTTTCCAAATACCCCTTAATATCATAAAAATCAATCAGTTCTTTAGGAGCATCCCAATTCTCGCGAAAGCGGTGCCCGGTTAGGACTACGGCTATGTGATAGGGTTGTTCCGGCAGCTGATTGGCGACATAATTCTGAAACACTCTGCCCAGTTCAAAAAAGCGCACGTCCTCCATATTCCGGTTAACGTTGTACGCAACGGCTTTTAACAATCCTGGCAACAGCGATGGCCGCATGGTGGTCATATCGTCGCTGATGGGATTCATAATGGTGACCAGACCGCCCTGTTTAAAGGGTTCGGCTTCCCGCTCTTTGAGCATACTATTGGTAAACGCCTCCTGCAAGCCCAGTTCAAGCAATTTCTGGCGCAGATAGTGGTTTAATTTATCCTGCTTGCCTTCCGGCATTTCGTAAGGCAAATAGGCACCCGACCGGGTTGGCAGATTGGCAAAACTGATCAAACGGGCCACTTCTTCCGCCAGGTCGATTTCCTGCTTCATGTCGGGCCGGAAGGTGGGCGCAATCACCTGGTCGTTTTCTATTTTCAATTCGATTTTCTCAAGCAACTCAACGATGGTCTGGCGACTGAGGTCACTTCCCAGAACGCGGTTGATCTTTTCGGGATGAAAGGGAATTTTTCGGGGTGTGATCGGATCAGGATATACGTCGTAAACGCCCTGCACCACTTTTCCATCGGCCAGTTCCGCCATCAATTGAGCGGCCCGGTCCAAGGCACGCAGGACGCCGTTGGGATCGGCCCCGCGTTCAAAACGCTGGCTGGCTTCGGTGCTCAGCCCCAGTTTTTTGCTGGAATATGCGATGCGTTCGGGATAAAAGTATGCGCTCTCCAGCAGAATATCCGTGGTGGATTCCGAAACCTCTGAGTTCAGGCCGCCCATAATGCCGCCGATAGCCACGGCCCGCTCTTTGTCGCAGATCATTACCGTATTGGCCGGAAGTTCGCGTTCCTTCTCGTCGAGTGTGGTGAATTTTTCCCCGGGAGTGCTGGCTCGCACATGGATTTCATGCCCGGCAATCCGGGACAGATCAAATGCGTGCAAAGGATGTCCCAGTTCCATCAAAACATAGTTGGTTATATCCACAATATTGTTAATCGGACGCACGCCCACCGCTTCCAGTCGCTGCTGCATCCATTGCGGACTGGGACCGATCCGCACGCCGCGGATCACCCTGGCGGCGTATCGCGGGCAACCTTCTGTATCGTGAATCTGGATGGAAATAAGATCGGCGATGTTTTCGGTTTTATTTTCCTGCACCTGTACTTGCGGCAGGCGCAGCGGATTGCCGGTGAGGGCGGCAATTTCGCGGGCAATTCCCACAACGCTCAGGCAGTCCGGGCGGTTGGGCGTGATGAAAAAGTCGATTAAATAATCTTCTTCCTTGCTCAGCAAACCGTACACATCCTGGCCGATAGGCATTGGCTCCTCAAACGCCCAGATGCCATCCGATTGTTTTTCCAATCCCAGCTCTTCTTTTGAGCAGATCATGCCAAAAGATTCCACGCCGCGTATTTTAGCTTTTTTTATTTTGAATCCGCCGGGCAGAACGGCGCCAACCTGCGCAAAGGGAACACGCTGCCCTTGCGCCACATTGGGCGCTCCGCAAATCACCTGGTACTCCTCGTCACCAGCCCGTACGCGACAAACCGACAGTTTGTCCGCATTGGGGTGCTTTTCCACCTGTACTACTTCGCCCACAACCACGCCCTGAAAGGGCTGGATTAAGGGATGTATTTCTTCCACCTCAAAACCGGCGTGGGTTAATTTATCTGCAATGTCAAATGCGGATTCGTTAAAATCCACATAATCTTTCAGCCAACGATAGGTCACTTTCATAGTCTTTGTCGCTTAAAATTGGGTTAAAAATCTAAGGTCGTTTTCGAAAAATAAGCGAATATCATTAATTCCGTACTTCAACATGGCGATGCGGTCAATGCCCATGCCAAAGGCGTAACCGGTGTATTCTTCCGGATCCAATCCCACCGCTTTTAACACATTGGGATGTACCATGCCGGAACCTGAAATTTCCATCCAGCCGGTATTTTTGCACACCCGACACCCCTTGCCGCGGCAGAATACGCAACTAAAATCGTATTCCGCGCTGGGTTCTGTGAACGGAAAAAAGCTGGGCCGGAAGCGCACTTTAATATCGGAACCGAACATGCGGTGCGCAAAGGCCTGAATCACACCTTTTAAATCGGCAAAACTTACATTTTTGCCCACCTCCAGTCCTTCCACCTGATGAAAAAAAGGCGAATGGCTGGCGTCGGGCGTATCACGGCGGTACACCCGCCCTGGGGCGATCATACGGATCGGGGGCTTCTGCTTTTCCATCACCCGAATTTGTACCGGTGATGTGTGGGTGCGCAGCAGGATGTCTTCGGTTATGTAAAGCGTATCCTGCATATCCCTGGCCGGATGTGATTTGGGGATATTGAGCGCTTCAAAATTGTAAAAATCCGTTTCCACTTCCGGGCCATCTTCCACAGTAAAGCCCATGCTTCTGAAAATATCTTTGATCTCATCGGCCACCGCTAATAAAGGATGCTTGCCGCCCACGAAATTTTTTCTTCCCGACAGCGTCAAATCCAGTTTATGGCTGCGCGCAGTGGTAGCGGTAATTTTCTGTTTGAGCGCTTCGTATTCTTTTTCAATTTGAGATTTCAAAACATTCAAAGCCTGCCCAAAAGCCGGCTTCTGTTCTCTGGGAACCTCTGCAATCAGAGCAAACGCGCCTGAAATCAATCCCTTCCGTCCCAGATATTTGACACGTAGTTCTTCCAGGGTGTGGGCGTCTTTCACTTTTTGCTTATCCTGTAAGAACTGTTGTTTTATTTCATCGATTTTCTGTAGCATGGATTTTTCCCGAACAATTCAAGCTGTGTTAAATTTTAAAACGGCGTTTAGGTTCTGGCAGAAAATAAAAAAGGAAGCGCACATACCTGCACCTCCTTTAAGTTTACTGCGCATAATTGATCAGGCAACCACTTGCTGAACCAACTGAGAGAATCCCGCCGGGTTGTGCACTGCCATATCCGCCAAAGCCTTGCGGTTAATTTCCACATTGGCCTTTTTTATCGCATTCATAAAGGCGGAATAAGACACGCCGTTTTGACGACAGGCGGCGTTAATTCTCGTAATCCATAATTTACGAAAGGTTCTCTTTTTGGCTCTACGATCTCTGTAGGCGTACAGCCAACCTTTTTCCACCTGATCTTTTGCTGTTTTATACAAACGACTCTTACCAAGCCGGTAGCCTTTGGCCGCTTTGAGAATTTTTTTCCTACGTTTGCGGGCTGCTACATTATTTGTTGCACGAGGCATTTTCTATCTCCTATTCCTTGTTTCTATTTCAAAATCATCTGATGCACTCTGGGTGCGTCGGCTTTGGAAACGTATTTCTCTTCGCGTAGCTTGCGTTTTCTTTTAGCCGATTTCTTGGTCAGAATATGGCTGTGATGCGAAGAATGACGTTTGATTTTTCCGCTGGACGTCACCCGAAAGCGCTTGGAAGCGCCTCTGTTCGATTTCATCTTAGGCATTGACTTTCACCCCTTTCTATTTTTATTTCCGCGCCATGACCATGGTCATGGACCGTCCTTCGAATTTTTTCTCGCTCTCGACTTTTGCGATGTCGCTTAACATCTCCTCTACCCGTTCCAACAACCGCGCGCCGAACTCTTTGTAGGCCAGCTCGCGTCCTCTGAATTGGACGGTAAACTTCACTTTGTTCTTTTGCTCAAGAAATTCACGTGCGTGCTTGACTTTGTACTCCAGATCGTGCGTATCCGTCTTGGGCCGCATGCGGATTTCTTTGACCACAATGGTGTGTTGCTTCTTTTTGCTCGACTTTTCTTTTTTCTTTTTTTCGTAGCTAAATTTGCCAAAATCCATAACTTTGCACACCGGTGGATCAGCCTGGGGTGCAATTTCAACCAAATCCAATCCGGCTTCGGCTGCCTGATTCAGGGCGTCCTCGATACTTACGATTCCGACCTGCTTCCCTTCAGGACCGATCAGCCGCACCTTAGAAGCCTTGATGTTTTCATTGATCCTGGTCTTATCTTGTCCCTTTTTTACGATTAGGTTTCTCCTTTTTGCTGATATGACTTAGGCC
>CAZJNP010000123.1:0-7736 GCA_964547355.1 uncultured Calditrichaceae bacterium | reverse complement strand
CCATGAGACAATTCAAAATATTATACTTGGCAAGCGAAATATCGCCGTTTGCTCAGGCGGGTGGTTTGGCAGATGTAACCGCGGCGCTTCCAAAAGCTCTAAAAAGCTTCAATCAGGAAATTCGCTTAATGATTCCCAAATATAAATTCATAAATGAACGGAAATATACATTAAGGGAAGTTATCCGGCTAAGAGAAATACCAGTTACCTTAAACGGGCAAACGGAAATCGCAAATGTAAAATCGGCATTCTTGCCGGATAGCAAGGTGCAGATTTACTTTATCGAAATTGGAGATTTTTTTAACAGGCCGGGTATTTATATAGACCCTAAAACAAAAAAGCCCTATCCGGATAACGCCATTCGGTTTGCCTTTTTTTCCAAAGCCGCAGTTGAAACATTAAAAAAACTATCCTGGCAACCAGAAATCATTCACTGCAATGATTGGCAAACAGCCTTTATTCCGGTGTATTTGAAAACCCTGTATCAAGGCGACCCCTTCTTTAGAGGGGTAAAAACCGTGCACACCATCCATAACTTAACCTCGCAGGGGGCTTTTGATTTAGAGGTGGCTAAAAAAATAGACTTTGATGAGAGCCAGACTAAAGAGGGGGGGATGTTCAACAAGGACGGAAAATTGAATTTAACCAAAGGTGCGATCTACTTTGCAGATTTTATTACGACCGTCTCCGAACATTACGCAGAAGAAATTATCGAAGACGATGAAAAAGGGTTTGGTTTTGGACCCTTGCTTGAAGAAAAAGGAGATAAATTCGAAGGTATCTTAAACGGAGTGGACTATTCTGTATGGTCACCGGAAAAAGACAAATTAATACCCAATCGGTATTCTGCAGAAGACTTAAGCGGAAAAAATGAAAATAAGAAAGCCTTACTCATGCGCCTGGGGCTGCCCTATAAAGAAGGAGTGCCTTTAATCGGAATGATCTCAAAAATCACCGAACAAAAAGGTTTTGATCTGATCCTGGAAGCAATGGACAAGCTCCTGGCTAAAAATATTCAGTTGATCATACACGGAGATGGCGATCGGAAGCTGGTGGAAAAAATTATGGCTTACACCAAAAAATTCCCAGAGAAATTCAGCATCAATGTTACGTTTGATGAAAAAATGGCCCATTTAATCGAAGCCGGATGCGATATATTCTTAATGCCTTCAAAATACGAACCATGCGGCTTAAATCAAATTTACAGCTTACGATACGGAACGGTTCCAATCGTTTCAAAGGTAGGCGGATTATTTGATACCGTAGAAGATCTCGATGAGGAATCCGGCGAAGGTACAGGGTTTTTAATGAAGGATCTGTCGGCAAAATCTTTGGTAGAAGCTGTGGACCGGGCCTTAAAATATTTCAAGAAAAAAGAACAATGGCAGGAGCTACAGAAAAGAATTATGCAGGAAGATTTTTCCTGGGAAATTTCGGCAAAGCGTTATCTGGACATCTACGATCGCATGCTGAGTGAATAACAGATTAAAAGGAATTTAAGGCGGAATGATTCTATTTTGCACGATTCATTCCGCTTTTTTTTTGAGAAACAAATGACTCCCACTGAAAACAATAGAGCCGTTTTTCTGGATCGTGACGGAACCCTTAACGAGGAAATGGGTTATATTAATCATATTTCGAGGTTTCGGCTCTTTGATTTTGCTGCACCGGCCTTAAAAATTTTTAAGGAATTTGGGTTTAAACTGATTGTTATTACCAATCAGGCAGGAGTGGCGCGCGGTTACTTTGATGAAGAACTGGTTATTGAGGTGCACAATGTTTTGAGAAATCAGCTTCAAGCGCATAAGGTAGAACTGGATGATATTTACTATTGTCCACATCATCCGAAAGAAGGGATTGGCAAATATAAAAAGGATTGCCCTTGCAGAAAACCAAAGATTGGGATGATTGAAAAAGCCAGGGAGAAATGGAATTTGGACTTAAGCCGGTCTTTGTTGATCGGGGATAGGTACAAAGACATTCAAATGGCCCATGCCGCAGGAATAACGGGCGTAATGGTTCTAACGGGTTACGGCCGGGGTGAGTATAACTTTCAAAAAGAGCAATGGCCATTACCACCTGAGTATGTTTTTGAGAACATTTTACAGGCGGCCGAATTTTTCAAACAACATCCGGATAAATTACCCTGAGCAGGGATGTTTTCAACTTGACTTAAAATTGTGGTTTGGTTAAATTTTCTTACTTTTTACTATTTTGGAAAGGACTATGAAAAAACTAAAATACTTTTTAATCGGTTTTATTTTAGCGTCAACAGTCTTTTTTGGTTGTCAGGACCTGGATGCTATTAAAACTCCTGCAGAATATGACTTAACAAACAAGTTTGGACTGTATGTAGATACCACGATTTATGCCAGCGATGCGATAGTTAAGATAGATGACCGGATCAATACGGCCAATGGCAGAAGACTTTGCGTAGGGGAATATAATGGGTTTAAGGCAGGTTTTTTTCTTAAATTCGTTGGTTTACCAAGTACGGATGTGGAAATAGATTCCGTCTATTTGATTTTGAGAAGTCATAGTATTTTCGGAAAACCTGAAGGCGAACAGGAAATTGCCATGTACTTGGTTGAAGAGGAATGGGACGAATGGGCGAATACCGAGGATCAATGGCATGCTTACCAACCGCAGCATCTTTTGGCCACCTTTCAGCTATCCAATGAGGATACGATGGAGTTCAAAACCCTGCTTGATACAGCGATTGTAAATCAATGGAGGCGGTCGGACAGCACCAACTACGGCTTGTTCTTTAAGCCGGTTAACGGTGCAAATTTTATTCGGGAATTTGTTTCTTTGGAAGATGAATATGACATTGAATGGCCAAAGCTCTATTATAAGATAATACAGGACACCGTTTTTTATCAAGATAGTTTACGGTTAGGGATTGATGCCACAATTTTTGATTATGAACCGCAGGGCGCCAATATATTTGATTGGGCGAAGGAGCAAGGCGATTTCGTAATTGGAAGCGGAATAGGCGCACACCTCATTGTTCAATTTCCCGGATTGGATTCCCTGCCTAAAAATGCCGTTTTCCAAGGGGCGGATTTGCATCTCGAAGTTGACAATCGCGATTTCTTTACCAATGAAGAGGGAAATACCTTCGATAATTCTTCCGTAACTTCATATTTTTATGTGCGGAATATTGTAGAAGCCGACAGTGCATTTGAAAACGTTAAACTGGACTCAAGCTTTGTATCGAATTCTAATTTTAGCTACCTTTTAAAAGAGGTCGATGGACAGATACAGATGGTGGATGGTGATTATCAAAGCAAGTTTGGAAAGAATTTTTTCCAGAATTTAGTTAACGGAGAGATAAGCTCGAAGGGATTTTATCTTCGGTACTTAGATGAAACATCGATGCTTTCGTTTAAAAGAATAAAGGGCTTAAACGGGCAAACGATTTCATTAAAAATCAGATATTTTTTAGTAACGGATAACAGTTTTTAAGGATTCGGAATTAAAATGCGAAAAAATATAATACTCTTTATAATATTAGTATATTTGTCTTCTGTTTACGGCGGAGAAAGTATATTTGGAGTCATTCCACACAGCCTGGGAATTAAAAACGCTCAGTATTCTGGTAATGGAATGGCACGGTCTTTTGAGGTCGGGGTGCAGGATTCAACCCAGATAAATTTTATAAATTATTCGTTATGGACAAATTTATCTTATCCGTCTTACTCCATGAAGCTTTCCTATAAAGCGGCCCTGGGAGATGATGGAATAAAAGATAATTATTTTAATGATGTGGCGAATTTTGAGGGTGCGTTTATTGCGATCCCGGTAATTAAAAAGAAGCTGATTTTTGGAGCGGGGTTGCAACCATTTACCAGCATCGAGCAAAGAATAAAGGATTCCCTGGATAGTGAGGTTAATGAAGAGTTATTACTCCGGGGTGGACTCAGCAAGGCACTTTTTAATATTTCTTACCGACCGTTTAAACAATGGGGTGTGGGCATTAGTTATGAGTACAATTTTGGTAAAATTGTCAACAATTTCCGGCTGGACTACAACGATGAGGGGCAACTTCCGCTGAAATTTAATTATGAATATCGTTTTTACGGTCATGGTTTAGCACTTTCCTCGTTTTTTGCAGGGAAAAGTTTCACCTTGGGGATGGTTTACAGGCCAAAGGAAACGGTGGATATTCGGGTTCAGGGAGAAACCAGTTCTTACCAATTAGATAAAGGTGAATTACAAAGCTTAACCCTGCCGCAACAAATCAATTTTGGGGGGAGCTATCGTTTCGCAAACCGCTTTAGATTGGGTGGCGACTTTATGTATGAAGGCTGGGGGGAGGAATATACGGTAAATAATAAAAATGTTGGTGATGGTTTTAGTAACTACGTCCGTTTAGGGGTAGGCATAGAGCGGTTGCAAAGCCATAAGATATTTACTGCATTTAAAGAAAAATTAGATTATCGTCTGGGGTTTTATTATGCCCAGTTAAGTCTTAAAAGCAATGGCAAGCCGGTCAAAGAAATAGCTGGCTCGTTTGGTTTGTCGGTGCCGATCCAGAGATTTAAGTCCCATATAGATCTTTATGGCATCATAGGAAAAAGGGGCAATTTACCGGAGAACGATTATGAAGAGATGTTCTTCAAGTTTGGTTTTACCATTTCAGCCAGCGAGAGATGGTTTGTTCAATTCCAAGATTAATTTCGTCTTATGTGGAGGTTTGTTATGAGGTTCGTTAAAAAAAGTCTATTCATCGGTGCGATAATCGTCTTATTTGCGTCATTTAATTCATTATGGGCGCAATTTGATGATGAATTTGAGGAAGAACAAGCGCAGGAAGAAGTGAAATGCATTCCTGAAAACATAAAAACAGCTTGGGATAGCCTTTACGGCGGACCATTAAACCAGGATATACGATTGCTCTATAATTTTGGATACGAATATTACAAAAACAAATCATACAAAGAAGCGCTGCCTTATTTATGGAAAGTGTTTCTCCACGACAGCGCTAAATACGCAAAGGCGTCCATTCGTAAAATCGCAGAAATTTATTTTAATCAAGGCCAGGTGGATAGCACGCTTATTGCCTGCTACCGCGGATTGGTGTTGTTCCCGGATATGCCGCGTCTGAATCATTACGCCGGATTGTTGCAAAATAAATTGGGGCGTTACAAGTGTGCCATTCCTCATTTCGAACGCCTGGTGGCAAAAGACTCCACCAAGATTAATTACTTAAAAACACTGGCATTTCTTTATTTTACGACCGAAGATGAACGGGCGATAAAAATGCAGGAAAAGGTCGTTGCTTTGGACCCTAACAATGCGGAAGAAGCGAACACTTTAGCCACTTATATCAAACACTTCCGTGGAGAAGGCGAAGACTATCTTAAATATGCAGAAGAAACCTGGAAGAAAAATCCGGATAATGTGGATTACGCGTACAAATATGCCGAAGCCGCTGCATCCGCAGGAGAATATAACCGGGCTTTAATACCGATCAATACGGTTATTGCGAAAAAGCCCTCGAAGAAATCATATTTATTGAGAGCGGAGATTTATGAAAATCTCAACAAGAACAACAACGCCATCGCCGATTATAAAGAGCTGCTAAAGCTTAGTCCCAAGGATCCCAATATTATGCTTCGCATTTCCGTTAATTACCGGAACAATCATGCCTTTTCTAAAGCGTATTACTGGATTAAGCAGGCGTTAAAAGTTAAACCCGGATACGGTGAAGCCTATATTACTTTAGGAGAAACCTACGAAGCCGCTGTGGCTTACTGCCAGGACCAGCGGGGAGGAAAACCCAAATATGAAGACAAGCTGGTTTACGAAAAGGCCCTCAATGCTTACAAGAAAGCAACGAAGGATCCAGCCTATCGCTCCAAAGCTAAAAGGAAAATGGAAAATGTAAAACCTTTTATTCCGACCCGTGACGATCGGTTTATGCATCAGGGAGCCAAAATTAAATCGGCTTGCTATAATTGGTTAAAATAGGGAGACAACAAAGGTGAAGATTGCACTTGGGGCGGATCATGCCGGTTACGTATTAAAAGAGGCGATAAAAGAATTTTTGTCCCAAAAAAATATCGAGTATAAAGATTTCGGAACCTTTAAGCTGGATTCCTGTGATTATCCTGAATTCAGCTATAAAGTCAGCACAGCGGTAGCTCAAAACGAAGCCGATCTGGGTATTTTGGTTTGTGGAACAGGAATCGGTATGTGTATAACCGCGAATAAAATTAAAGGCATCCGCGCTGCTCTGGTTTATAACGAAGAAACGGCTAAATTGAGCCGTCTGCATAATAATGCCAATGTGTTATGCCTGGGCGGGAGGATGTTGAAAGAAGACGAGGCTGTGCGCATCGTTGATATATGGCTGAATACCTCCTTTGAAGGCGGTCGGCACGAAAATCGCTTAAATCTGATTACCAAACTTACAGGGCTTTAAAGCGTAGGAGTGGCTATGTACGATCATTTGAAAAATTCCGATCCGGATGTTTTTAACGCCATCATAAAAGAAATGGATCGGGAGAACAACACCCTGGAATTAATAGCATCCGAAAATTTTGTATCGCAAGCGGTGCTGGAAGCGGCCGGTTCCGTTATGACCAATAAATATGCGGAAGGTTACCCGGGAAAACGATACTATGGTGGCTGTGAATTTGTGGATTTGGCGGAGGACCTGGCAAGAGAACGGGCAAAGCAATTGTTTGGTTGTGAATACGTCAACGTGCAGCCCCATTCCGGATCACAGGCAAATATGGCGGTTTACTTTACCTATCTCAAACCGGGCGATACCATTTTGGGTATGAACTTAGCGCACGGCGGCCATTTAACCCACGGTTCACCGGTGAACTTTTCCGGGCGGTTATTTAATTTTGTGGCGTATGGTGTAAAAAAAGAAACAGGCCGCATAGATATGGATCAGGTGGCAGAATTAGCCCGTGAACACAAACCAAAAATGATCGTGGTCGGAGCGAGTGCCTATTCCCGTTTTTATGAATTCGATAAATTTCGTGAAATTGCGGACGAAGTAAATGCTGTGCTTTTTGCGGATGTGGCCCACCCGGCGGGGTTAATTGCGGCAGGGTTACACCCGAGTCCCATACCCTATTGCGATGTGGTTACATCAACCACACACAAGACCCTGCGCGGGCCACGCGGTGGTATGATTATGGTGGGTAAGGATTCAGAAAATAAGATGGGCATTGTTGCGCCGAAATCCGGACGCGTAAAAATGATGTCGGAAATCATCGACAGCAATGTGATGCCCGGCATTCAGGGCGGTCCGTTGATGCATATTATTGCGGCAAAAGCCGTGGCCTTTGGCGAAGCTCTGAAACCGGAATTTAAACAATACGCTCAGCAGATTATTAACAATGCAAAAACACTGGCTCAGAGTTTAATTGAAAAAGGTTATCATATTGTTTCCGGCGGTACGGATAATCATGTGTTTCTGATCGATCTTACGGGAAAAAACATTACCGGAAAAGCGGCGGAAAACGCATTGCACGTGGCAGGCATTACCGTAAACAAAAACATGGTGCCATTTGATACCAGAAGCCCGTTTGTTACTAGCGGCATTCGTCTTGGCACGGCGGCTTTAACCACAAAAGGAATGAAAGAAGCTGAAATGAAACGTATCGCAGGGTTTATTGATGCGGTTCTGTCGAATATTGATGATGAAGCTGTGGCCAAGAAAGTCCAAAATGAAATAAAAGAAATGAATAAAAATTTTCAGATGTATTCGTTAT
>CAZJNP010000122.1:0-7800 GCA_964547355.1 uncultured Calditrichaceae bacterium | reverse complement strand
CCCCTGGCTGCAATCTCCTTATGAATCACGGCAACCGGTCATGGCGCAATGGATGTGCCGTTTACTGATTTGAAATAGTTGATGTTTATACTCAGTCAGGATTTTGAGCTCGTTGCCCCGCCCATGTCATTCGGCGAGTACACTTCCGTTATAGCCGCCACTCCGGTTCAGACCGATGCCGGGCGTTTCATTTTGATCGCTCACTACCGGGCGGGGACCAAATACGCCAACAAGCCTTTGGGTCTGTATTTGGTGGATAACCGGGAGCGTTTTGTGCGCGAACGTTATTTTGAAGTTAAGAACATGACCGGTCTTAAAATGGCGGTGGATAATCCGGAAAATTTGCAGGGTATTTTTATTACACCTGGTGTGAATCAGTTATTTTTTATTGATAGAAATTTTAACCTGATTCGGCGTAAAGATATCTCCAATGTTAAATTAAAAATCGAATTCTTACATGATCTCGATATGGACGGAAAAGCGGAGTTAATAACGTCTTCCGCAAAAGGGATGGAAATATTTGACCAGGAGTTTAATCTTTTAACCCGAGTAGATATAAAAGGGTTCATTTCGCTGCGCTATTGCGGCCCGGACTCCAAACCGCAAATCGGTATTAGTGCGGAAGACAACTTTTATCAGTTCCGTTTGGTTGAAAATCCTCTCTTTAACTGGCTATGGGCGCTCTTTACTGTGCTGTTTATTTCTATTTCCGGACTGCTGTTCCTGGGAGACCGGCTGTTAACGCGCCTTTCTACCTTTTTCAACTATTTTATGTATTCTTTAAAGAAAACCCGCAATGCGGTGATTTTACTGAGTCCCAACGGACGCATTTCATATTTCAACAGCCGTGTTCAAACGCTTTTTATGCCAAACGAACCGCTGATCAAAAAACGCCATTTCCATCAAGTATTCAGCGAATATCCGTCGATTGTAAACGCCGTCAGGGAAAGTCTGAAAATTAAAAAGGCTGTTCAAAAAGACCTTTCAATCAGCAAAGGGCGGATTAATATTCAGGGGAAGTTGTCGGTGATCCCTTTTAAAACCCGCTTTCATTATGTGTATGCCTACCTGGTGGAAATCTAGGATTACACCGCCCCAGTCCTGAGCGACCGTCATAAAACATGGAGCAGCACCGTCCGCAAGATTGCCCATAGCATCAAAACGCCGTTGAATTCGGTCATGCTTAATATTGAAAGAATTCAACAAAAAATCCAGGATAGGGCACCCCAGGTGCTGGATGAGACTAAAAACGACTTTGCCATGACCCTGTCCGAAATAAAACGTATCCATGAAATGACGCGCCATTTCCTTAAATTCACGGATCTGGAATTATCTAATCCTCAGCCCGTTGTATTGCATGATGTCCTGAAAAATGTGATCACTCATTTTAGCGCGTATCTCGGGGATGGCTTGGAGATTAAGCTTAATTTGGAAGAAGAACCGCACCTGATCACGGCCGATCCGAAACAACTGGAAATGGTGTTCCAGATTTTCATAGAGAATGCCATCGACGCGTTAAAAGGAACCGGAATAATTTTGATCTCTTCCGTTTTGGCACAAAATTTGGAACAAGATTTTCAGGACTATCTGGAGATAGAAATTGCAGATAACGGTCCGGGTATTCCTCCCGAACTTCAAGGCCAGATTTTCGAACCCTTTTATACCACCAAAAAAGACGGCACCGGTATGGGTCTGGCCATCGCCAAAAAAATAATAAACGATCACGGCGGAGAAGTTCACTTAGTGGCAAACGAAAAATTCGGAACCGTATTTCGCATTACTTTACCAGCAAAAAAGGAACAACATGAAAAAAATCTTGGCCATCGACAATGATAACGCTTTTTTGATGGCGGTTAAAAATACGCTGGAATACAACAAATTTGAGGTGGAGACAATTTTAAATCCGTTGCACACCATGAAGATTCTGGAGAGCCGGGATTTTGATTGCGTGTTGCTTGATGTGGCCATGCCGGGAATTAACGGACTGGAATTACTAAAGCAAATTTCTGAAAATTTTCCAATGCTGCCGGTGATTATGGTATCTGGGGAGAGCACCATTTCCATTGCTGTGGACGCCATTCATCAGGGCGCCTATGATTTTCTGGAAAAACCGATCGAGACAAAGCGCCTGCTGATTACCATCCAAAAAGCCATCGAGAAGAAAAATTGGGCCATCGAAAAAAATATCCTTCTGAATGAGATCACCGAAAAATACAAGATGGTCGGCGGCAGCAAGGCGCTCCAAAAAGTTTTAAGCGATATTGCCCGTTTTGCACCCACAGGCGCCAAAGTGTTGATTACCGGCGAAACCGGCACCGGTAAGGAATTGGTTGCCAGAGGATTGCACCATCTAAGCCAGAGAAACGGAAAAAGATTTGAAACGCTGAACTGCGCTTCCATTCCTTCCGAGCTGATGGAAAGCGAATTGTTCGGCCACGTTAGGGGCAGCTTTACCGGCGCCGTGCGGGATCATACCGGACGGTTTGAAATTGCGGACGGCGGTACTTTGTTTCTGGACGAGATCGGCGATCTTGATTATCGCCTGCAAGCCAAGCTGCTCAGGGTGTTGCAGGACGGCGAATTTGAAAAAATCGGCAGTAATAAAACCATTAAGGTGGATGTACGCATCATCTCGGCAACCAATAAAAATCTCCAGCAAATGATCAGGGACGGGCAATTCAGGGAGGATTTGTACCACCGCCTTAAAGTATTCGAAATTCACATTCCCCCCTTGCGCGAACGCAAGGAAGACATTCAGCCACTGGCAGAATATTTTTTATCCCAATGGGCGCAAACGTATAATAAAAAAGTGATCCGTTTTTCTCCCCAGGCTATTCAGTTATTGGTGGAATACGACTGGCCGGGTAATGTAAGGGAACTGAAAAACGTGGTTCATCGCATCGTGATTTTAGCCAACCAGACCTCTGTTTCCGCGCGAAATGTGTTGCTGGCGTTGGAATTAAATCCGGAAACCCAGCCTACGGAATCGTTTTCAATGCAATTAAAGGACGTAGTGGCACTAGCGGAAAAAGAGCATATCGTTAATGTATTGGCCCTAACCGGAGGGAAATTGGGTAAAGCGGCTGAAATCCTTGGGGTGGAACGCACCACCTTATTTAAAAAAATGAAAAAGTATGGCATTGAAAAATAAATCTTCTCATGTTTTTTTGATTTTTTATTTTCTGACGATGATTAAATGCTCAAACCAAAAGCAAAACTCATGTAAATAAAAAAAAGCCGCTATGGAGTTCCACAGCGGCTTTTTTTTGAATGGCCTTAGGTTTAACGCAGATAAATCATTTTGCGGATTTGGTTGAAGCTGCCGGCTTTAAGGCGGTAGAAATAGACGCCGCTGGGCAGCCCGGTGGCATTAAAGCGTACCTGGTATGTTCCCGCTTTTTGCCAGCTGTTGACCAGTCCGGCCACTTTTTGGCCCAACATATTGAATACCGTTAATTCCACTTTTCCGGCTTTCGGCAATGCGTAGCTGATCATGGTTTCCGGATTAAAGGGATTGGGATAGTTTTGTTCCAGCTTAAACGCGACCGGCACAGGCGCTTGCGGCGTAGAAACGGAGGTAGGGGTTATAAAATCCGTCTGATAACGGGGCCGGATGCGGTAGCCGGTGTTTAAATTTTGCGGAGCAGTGGACTGTTCCACCACGCCCACCAGTTTGAAGTTATCCACAGGCGGCGTCCAGCCGTCCAGGTTTGTGGCGGCATCGATGTACAGGGCAACGGCAGCTGCGCCGTCGGTTACCTGCACGCTGCCTGAGGACAGTCCCTGAGCCGGCCATGCGTCCGGATTCGCGATTTGCACATCCGAAATAGCCACCAGCACGCCTTCCAGATTTTCTCCGATGGCGCTCAGAGTGGTTGCCACCGTATCGATGTAACCGCCGGTAGCAAACACTGTGATGTCAATGGAAGAAGCGACTTCCACGGCCGTCATGCCGTCAATTTGAATCACCTCGCCCTTTACGTACACGCTGTCGCCCGGGGAGAATGGCGGGTCGAATGGCGTGAGATTTTTTGAAATGAACGCCAGGCTTGCGCCGTCTTGCTGAACGAAAAATTTGGTATTTCCGTCAACGCCGGGGGCGTTCACAACGCCTTTAAAAAAGACCGTTTCGCCCAGGCGATCCGGGATAAAGTCTGAGTTGTTGTCCGTACGTACCTGAACAATCGGCTCCATCTGGGGATGGTAGTACAGCGTCTTCACGCGTTCGGTCTCGATGCCTTCGCAAATGGAGGCCACGCCATAATAATAAGAAGTGCCCGTCCAGGGATCATTGTCCATGTATTCCCGCACATCAGTGCCTACTTCGGCCAGGCGTTCCAGCGTGTCGGGATTGGTTCCGCGGAAAACGGCAAATCCGCCGCTTTCCGAAACTGCGGGCCGGGTGAGTTTTGGACCGGCCTGGGGCAGAAACGAAAACTCCACCTGCATCGGCGGCGATTGAGTATTGGCCCACGGCATACTACGCTCCGAAGTATTGACAGCCATAGGCGCGACTTTGGTTTTAGAATTTCCCACGTTAATCCACAAATCCATGATGAAATCGGTGGCGTCTGCCGCGATCAGGTTTGATTCGTAAATATTGGTATAGTTGGGATCACTTTCCAGAAAAGGATCGTTCACATCGAAGCAGTAAAAACTGGTTCCGGGGGTCAGGCTGATCGAGTCGCTCATCAGGGCCGGAAAGGAATAGTTGGTGGAACCGGACAGCCAGTAAGCCAGACCTTCGATAAATATTCCCACCGTGTTATGTGCCTTGATGCTGCCCAGGGGTACGGCCAGCTCGATGCGTGGCGTATCATAGGAATCTCCGGCGATCAGGCTGTCGATGCGGGCAATGACCGTCATGCTGTCCAGGTCATAAATATGAATGTTGTAGTAGTAGGGGCCGTGTACTTTTTCTCGGCTGTAATGGGCAAAATCGATTTCTTCCAGAGTGGCGTTTGGAAAGGCGCTTAAATCGAATACCACGCCCAAAGCGTGTTTCTCTCCCGGCGCCCACACACCGCGTGGAATACCGTCGTTATATGAAATGACCGAATCAGGCAGTTGATAATCCCACATGATTTTTGCCCCATCGGGCAGCGTTTTAACATAAACGGCTGAAGGCGGATGGCAGAACGAAACGCTTCCGGCATTTAAATGAAGAGCCATTCCAAAGCTCAAAATGATTAAAACAATTCTGCGCATAGTTTAACTCCTTTATAAGTGCTTTCGTGGTGGAGAAAATAAATATTTTTTTTATTGTCAAATGTGACCGATTCCCCTAATCTCACCTTTACGATTATCGTCTCGATTGTTTTGATATTTAACGAAAAATCGATGCTTCTTGTGGAAATAGATCACCAAACAAAAATAAAAAAGCCGTTTCAAGAAAATGGAAAGGCGGGGCGTTATTTATTCAAAAAAAGGCCGCCTGAGAAAGCAGACGGCCTGAAAGGTTTATGCTTCTTGAAAAATAGTTTATTTCAGCAAAAGCATCCGGTGGATGATTGTTTTCTCCGGTGTCGTAACACGATAAAAATACATACCGGAAGAAAAATTTGTCCCGTCCCATTTAAAATGATGAATGCCGGCGGGTAGCGTACCATCCAGCAGAGTGGCGATCTTTTGCCCGACCACGTTATAAATCTCCACTTTTACCGGCTGCTGTTTGGGCAAACCAAAGGCGATGGTCGTGGCCGGATTGAAGGGATTGGGATAGTTTTGTTCGACAAAAAAGGTCTCCGGGATTTGTTCTTTGTTTTCCTCAATGCCGGTTAAATCTGTATAGTTAAACTCCACATAATAATCTGTTTGTCCTTCGGTTACGAGAACCAGCGTGTCTTGTTTATCCGGCAGGAAGTTTTCTCCGAAGTAAGGAGCGCTGATCCACCATTCGCCTTCGCACACGCGGAAGTAAAAAGTGCTGTCGGGTTCCATTCCCTGGTTTCGATCGTAAACGTAGGGATATTGACCGATTGTGGAAATGTACATCCAAATGCTTTCGGGATCGGAGACGGGCGCGTTGATGAGTTTGACGACCAGATTGGCATGGGCATAGTTGAGCATAAAATCCAGGGTATCCACATTACCCGTGTCCGCGACGATATGTTCGAATTGAGCAGGCATAGTAAGATAATCGCCGTTCCAGCATTCGAAACGCACGTTGAACGTATCGGCCGGAACATAGATGGTGTAGGTCATGGAATCGCGGTCGATGGTTCCGTCGTAGAATTTACCCCAGTCTTCGGTAAAGGCATGTACGCCGCATTCTTCCAGATTGCCAACCGGATCGCCCGGCTCAAAATAGATTCTGCCGGAAAGCTGATTTTGCGCCGGCAAAAACACAAAACGAACGGTATCTCCTGGAAAGGCCATGCGATAATTTCCGCCCTCCAGATAGTAGCCCGAAGGGGGGATCAATTCACCATATTCCGTATTGGAAAGATTAATATAATATTCGTAGCCGCTGCGGACGTATAATCGCTCCAATTGTCCATTTAAAGCGGTAAACGTTCTTCCAACGGTTTGGTTTGTGGCCCAGGCTTCATAAGGACTGGACAATAGCACACTGTCTTTGATGCCCACAACGTATATAACCGTGTCTGTGGACCAGACCTGAATGTTTTTTTGGATGCTGTCGCCCGCGCTCAGATTGAATTCGTAATCGGGATTCTCCCAGCTTTCGGGCATCAGATAGTCCGGTACTAGCGTTTCCGACCAAAAATTCAGGCGAAAAGGAACGTCAATTGTGTCCGGGTCTTCAAAGGCGGCGCCCACTTTAAAATGGCCGTCCGTAGGGATGAATTCTGTCTCTTGACCGGAATTCAGATTTTCGAGCCAACCCCAGCCTGAAACGACAACCAACTGCCCGTTTTCGTCAATGATATCTCCGTACACCCAGGCTTTGGGGGGTTGCAGATAAAAATCAAACCCGCTATTCTCGCCGGTTTGCACCGATACCTGATGGTACGATTCCGGATCCGGAACGTAACCAGCCAACTGATTACCAAACATAAAACTGATTTTCCAGTCATTATTAACTGCGTCGTCTGGAAGGTTAATGGTAAAGTTGCCGTATTCGTCGGTGAGACCGGACCAAAATCCGCCTTCCTCTTCGCTATCCACTCCAGCCTCCATCATCAACCAGGCCAGGCGGTCGTCAGGCGGCGTAACGCCTTCCATGGTCACCTGACCGCTAATCCATACGCTTACCAAAGCGGGGGCGTTGATATGCAAAACGCCGGTAACGGTGGAGTGGTCGTCCATATCCTCCACCACGAACAGATAATCTCCCGGAGCAAAGCCAAAAGGCCCCAAGTCGCTGTAGATGATGCCGTCGGGTATGGCGCTGGAATCGGAGGGAGCCCCTTCTCCGCTTTCTCCGTCTTTCTGGTCGAATTCGAACAGCAGCACATCATTGCCGTCCAGGAGCTGATCCCCGTTGGTGTCTGTGTAAATCTGAATGTGTGCGCTCCCGCCCACTACAGACAGATCGTATTCCCAGGCGTAAAAATCGCCCTGAACCATAACGTTGGACACCGCACCGTTCACCCAATTTTTAAAATAGGTTGTGGCCCAGCTGTTTTGCCAGACCATAAAAAGAAATCCGATGGTCATAAGGTATAAATAGCGTCGCATTTTTCCTCCCTGTGCATATATTTGACAATTTATAGTTTCGATGTCTATTAATCGGTCGAAAAAATCAAAAATTTAGTGTGGGTAATATATAATATGAACGATATTTAAATTTAATATCTTGCGTGAATGGCTTCAAAAGACGCATCTATTGTCATTCAC
>CAZJNP010000121.1:0-7805 GCA_964547355.1 uncultured Calditrichaceae bacterium | reverse complement strand
CCTGCTCATTCCCTTTTTAAGTGCAGAACAGGCGGACTCCATTCTGGCATTTCGTTCCCGTTGGGGTAAGTTTAAAAGAAAAACCCGACTGCGATCCGTTCTGGAAAAAGAAACCTACCGGCTGATTCGACCCTTTGTAACCATAAAAGCGCTCAAAAGGAAACGCCGTTTTCTTTTCATCCACAAGACCTATTTCCCCGTGGACATTTCGCAAACCTACCAGAGCTATGCAGGTAATAGATTGTATGATTACAACAAACTTTACTACCGTTTTTCCGACCGCCTGCGCATCGGACTGGTTACCCAAAAAGATGCGGGCGAAGCCAGTTTTTTTGATTATTTCAGCGGATTTGCGGCCTACGAACGCTGCGGCTGGAGCCTTTTACTGGGAAAGCAGTACCTGGAGTTCGGTCAGGGTTTGATTTACGCCGCGCCTTTTTCCAGCATGAAGAGCGCCGCGGCCACTTCCATTTTTACATATGGTGGCATACGCTCCTATCCCACCCTAAGCACGTTTGAAAACGGTGGTTTGTTCGGTGCGCGCCTGCTGCTACCGGATGTCGCAGGTTGGCGGATGCTGTTTTTCCTGGCCGACAATTACCGCGATGCTCAATTCTCCTGGGACCGGAGCACGTTGGTGGCTTTTGATTTTGACGGCTACCATCGTACAGAATCGGAGATGGAAGGAAAAGACCGGATAAAAGAGTGGGTGGCGGGCGCGGCTCTGGCCAGGCAGTTTACACCGGCTTTCTATTTGGCCTTTATGCTCAATAAAATTTCCTACCGGCCGGATTTGAACCGCACCGTTTATACCGTGGGTGAAACCAGTTTCCGCAGAACGTATTTTCAATTCTCCGGGAACCAGATTCAACAGGGCAGTCTTTACCTGCGCTGGCACCGGGCATACCTCACTTCCGACGGCGAGTTCGCATTCACAAGGCCAGGACACCCGGCCGTAAGCGTTTCCTTGTTTTTAAAAACTCCGAGTTTTCGCAGTGGTATCAAGTTCTGGCAGGTACCAAAAGATTTCCAATCGCCGTACGGAAGAATCTTCGACGATGCCGCACCTTTTCCCAGAGCCCAACAGGGCTTCTACCTTGCGCTCACACTGCGGCCGGTTTCCCGGCTGACCGTCAACGGTTATCATCTGTTTCAAAAGGACTTGTGGCGCACCTATTTCGATCAGCTGCCGCACTGGAAGCATGAATGGCTGGTTCAATTCGACTGGAAAAGCAAACCCATCCACACTGCCTGGCGCATCCGGCGTAAACAAAATGAGGAGGAAGAAAACACCTCGCCGCCCCAAACCGTGCTTACCGACCAATGGCTGATGCGGCTGCAATTCTCCGGCCGCGTGGGTACCCGCCTGCGCTGGAGGGTGCGCTGGGAAGGGACGACCCTGCAGCCGGGGCGCGAAAAGGGAAGTTATATTTTCCAGGAGCTCTCTTACCGCTCTGAAAAATGGTTCTCCTTCTGGTGCCGGACGACTTTTTTCCGAACGGATTCCTACGCCGCGCGTCTGTATGAATATGAAAATGATTTGCCGGGAAGTTTTGCCAACTTCCCATTGTACGGCGAGGGATTCAAATGGTATTTTCTGATTAAATTCAAAGCGGCGCCGGGGTTAAGCCTCTGGCTCAAGTACCGTTATCTGACGCAGAACCGTAAGGAGCTGAATAAAACAAACTACTATCCCCAGGTGGAGAGAAAACGGGAGATAAGAATAGAAGTTAAGATCAACCGTTGACGATTTTTAAGGAAACGATGTTCCGCAAGTATTGCCCAAGTTTTTTTATACGGAATCCTTTTTTAGCTATTTAACCCTTAGCCAGCGCCATAATTCGCCCCAGCCCAGTTTTTTCCCCTGCAGCAACGTGGCCACGCGGAAAATTTTACCCGCCACCAGAATCACCAGAACAATGGAAACCAGCATAATTCCAATGGTCAGGTAAATATCAAAATCAATCGGCTGACTGCTTAAGGGAATGCGCATAATCATAAATGAGGGTGTTAAAAACGGAATATAGCTGAGAATGCGGATCCAGTGGGAATTGGGTTCCGCCAGGACAATCAAAGAAAGAAGCACCGGAAAAATTGCCACCGTCCGCAGCAGTTGATTGATCTGCTGGGCGTCGTATTCATTGGAGGAAAGGGAGCCGACGGTAATAAAAATGGCGCCGTAAAACAAAAAGCCCAGGCTGAAATAAATCAGGAAATAGAGGGCATTGGTGAAGTTCAGATAGCTGATTTCGTCCGCGGGAATGGTCTTGGAAAAAACCATCAGGCTGATAATGGCCAGCCAGGTGAGTACCTGCACCAGACCTAACAATCCCAACCCCAGAATTTTTCCGCCCATAATTTGCCGGCTGGTGGCGTAGGAAAGCAACACTTCGATCACGCGGTTGGATTTTTCCAGCAGAATGCTGCTGAACAGATAACCGCCTGCGGTAAATACGGCCATAAACAACAGGAAAACGCCGATCAGGGGCCCATAGAATTGAGCGTAGAAATTCCACTCTTTTTGGCCGTGTTGCAATAATTGATATTTCTTGATAAAAATGGGACTAAGCCAACGGCGGATTTTGGATTCCTGTATATGGTCGTCCCGCATGCGTTTTTCAACAATAATGGTTTGCAAAATGCGCTCAAAACGCTCGGTCTCCCGTAAATCTCCCGGATTTTTGGAATGGTACTCCACCACGCCTGTGCGTGCGAAATCATGGGGGAAAAGCAGATAAGCATTGAGTACATTGGTAATCAACAAAGAATCTGCCATTTTCAAGGCTTCGAATTTGTACACCGAATCCAGCGAACTCTTAAAGCGCTCCAGTTCGATTTCGATCAACTCTTTTTCTTCCCGGGTGTTTTGCAATTTTTCGTAAGAAGTGCGTAGCATGTATTCGCGGTTTGGGATGCGTGTATTTTTATAGTACTGGGTACGCTGCTCCTTAATGCGGTTGTATAAATCCACAATGGAATCCCGGCGCATTTTGATTATGTTGAATTCGGCCAGCATCTCGCTGTACGGCCGGGAGCGGGTTACGGCGATGTTCATCACCACGTATTCCCGGGAGCGATTTTCCAGATGGTAGTATCGGTTCAATGCGCGCTGGAGCTGGCGTTCGATGTTTTCTCCGGATAAGTCGATCACGCCGATTAGTTTGGTGGAAACTTCCGGTTCGTAATTGAAAAAGAAAATCGGCAGGGTAATAACCGCCGTAAACAACAGGGGCGAAATAAACGTATTAAACAAGAAAGAGCGGGATTTAATTCGTGATTTAAATTCCCAGCGGGCGATGCGAAATATGTTTTTCATTCTTCAACCCTTGTGTGCTGTTGAATTAATTTAATAAAGATATCGTGCAGGCTCGGCTCTACCATCTCGAATTTTTTCACCGGTGTGCGCTTTTCAATGGACGTCAATATTTCCGAGACCAATATCTTTTTATCGTTTAAAGAAAATTTACAGGAACGATTGTCCTGCTCCAGAATTGATATGCTCTGAATGTCTTTCAGAAACTCCAGCGACTGTTCGGATTCCACGTAATACGCGTCTTCTCTGAATTTCTTTTTTATGTCTTTAAGCAGGCCGTCTTCGATAATTTTGGCCTGGTTAATGAAGCAAATATGGTCGCACAATTTTTCCGCCTGTTCCATCTGGTGGGTGGAGATGATTAAAATTTTCTTTTTCTTTTTGTACTCCTCCAGGATTTCCCTTAAAACGATCTGGTTGATGGGGTCTAAACCGGCAAAGGGTTCGTCCAGGATCAATACATCGGGGTCGTGTAAAAATGCGGCGATAAACTGTATTTTCTGTTGCATACCTTTGGACAGTTCATTCATGCGGGTATCGGTAAATTCGATCAGCCCTAATCGGTCGAGATAACGGATGGCTTCCACTTCCGCTTTACGGGAGGACATATTATTAAGGGTGCCAAAATAGATCAGCATATCCAGCACCGTGGCTCGTGGATAAAGCCCGCGTTCTTCTGGCAGATAGCCAAAATGCAGGTTTTTTAGTTTGGCCCGCGGTTGATCGTTAAACAGAATTTCCCCCTCGTCGGGGACTAAAATATTCATAATCATTCGCATGGTGGTAGTTTTCCCTGCGCCGTTGGGTCCTAATAAACCGAACACCTCTCCGCCCCGTACAGAAAAGGACAGGTTCTCCACCACCACCGTTTCATTAAAGGTCTTGGAGACGTTGCGCACTTCCAGAATATTTTTGGCCATGGCTTTAATTTTCCGAGATTTCTTTTAAATGAATTCCAAGATAACTTATTTTTTCAATTTGGCTCTCAAATTGGCGGTGTTGGCTGACCGGTATTTCCGTTTCCATCTCGACGCCGTCGGCGTAATCAGCCGTAATAATTTTGCCGCCGCTCTTTTCCATCAGACGCCTGAACATCGCTTCCTGTTCGTACGGCAGACCGATTTTGTAACGAAGCGTCCTGAGTTTCGTTTTTATCTTTAGTTTTTGCACCGCCGCCTCTGTGGCTGCGCTGTAGGCTCGGATTAAGCCGCCGGTGCCCAGTTTGGTACCACCAAAATAACGGGTTACCACGCATAGTACTTCAAAAAGCTGCCGGCCGTCAAGCGCTTGCAAAATCGGTTTACCGGCTGTGCCGGAAGGTTCTCCGTCGTCGGAATAGCGGAATTCGTCGCGCGTGATGCGGTATGCGAAACAATTGTGGGTGGCGTTGTGATATTTTTTTTTCACCCGGTTGTAAATTTCTTCCGCCATTTCCCGGGTTTCCGCGGGAAAAATCTGAGCAATGAACCGCGAACCCTTCACTTTTATCTCGGCCTCCACTGTTCCCGCCGGAACGTAGTAGGCATCTTCTGAAAGAACCTGATCTTCCGCCATATCCTTAAGATTAAAAATAATAGTAAGTTACTACAAACGAATATAGGCAATCACCTGAACCTTGTCAAGAAACAACGCGAAACACAATACACAAGGAAGAAGGGGAGCGTTTTTGAACGTATCGCCGGCAGTAGATTACAACGCAAAACAGTTGGAGGCCGGACTTTGATTTCGTCTTGCGGTCAAACCTCGGCGTACCGGTTTTCAATGCAATAATTTCCGCCGGATGTTTTTATGGTTCCCGTAATTTTTGCACCTGTTTTAGGAGCTTTGCGGCCGCTTCCTGCCATTCCATCCCGTCCCGGTCAAAAACCAGATCGGCTTGCAAATAGACCGGTTCGCGTACTTTTAACAGGGTTGTGATTTTTTGCAGCAGGCGCTGCTGGTAATCCGGACCTTCCGGAACGAACAGTAAGGGCCGCTTGTTGCTATGTTTTACCCGTTCCAGAATGGCCTGCGGGCTGCTGCGGATGTAAACGATCCAACCGTTTTCCCGGACAACGGAAAATGTTTCTACATTGAGCAGAGCACCTCCCCCCGGAGACACCACCAACGGTTCATCCCGCAAGGCCGTTTCGGTTACGATCTTTTGCTCCAGCTCCCGAAAATGGGCTTCTCCGTACATGGAAAAAATCGCTTTAATCGACATCCCCGCCTCTTGTTCGATCAGCTTGTCCGTGTCGATAAACGGCAATCCCAGATTCTGTGCCAAGCCACGGCCGATTTTACTCTTTCCGGCGCCCATGAATCCGGTGATGAATAAATGTCGTTTCATGTGTTGTGCGGTCCTTTCATCCATGCTTTGCGGTTAAAACAATTTTTCCTCACGCGGTTCCACTAAAGACCGGATAAATTTTTTCCGGTGCAGGGGGCAGGGCCCATACTTCAGAATCAACGCGCGGTGTTCGGCTGTGCCGTAACCTTTGTGCCGTTCAAAGCGGTACAGGGGGAAATGGGCCGCCTGCTCGATCATGAACCGATCGCGAAAAACTTTGGCCAGGATGGAAGCGGCCGCAATGACCTCGGATCTGGCATCACCCTTAACCACGGCCGTTCCAGGCAAGGGGCGAGAATTGTGCACCAATAAAGGGAAATCACGTCCGTCCACCAGAACATAATCCGGAGAAAGGGGTAATTGCTCCACGGCCCGCTTCATGGCTAAAAACGTGGCCTGCAGAATATTCAACCGGTCGATCTCTTCCACCGAGGCCAGTCCTATCCCGAATCCGACGGCCTGCCGCTTTATAATGGCATACAGTTCTTCTCTGAGTGGCGCGGTTAATTTTTTGGAATCGTTTAAACGGGGAATCTTTTTTCCCTGTTCAAAAATCACGGCAGCAGCAACCACCGGTCCGGCCAACGGGCCGCGGCCGGCCTCGTCGATTCCGCACAGAAACCGTAATCCCTGCTGGTAAAACGGCGCGTCAAAAGTCAGCTTTGAATCCGAATTCAACGGAGTCTTTCTATAATTTTTTCATCAATTAAAAAGTTTATCCGGAGCAATCAGGAAACATTGCTTCCCGGCATGTAAAATCTTTATCTGTTTGAATCAATTTAAAAGACAAGCGTCCAGGATTCAAAAAAAGATTTCCTGTTACAACTTGTTACAATTCTGAAATTTTTTATTTACATCCCATGTTTAGTTTAAATTCAATTTAAATTAGAACCAATTGCGTTTGTTGCTTAGTTTTTCTCAGTGACGAGAAAAAACATTTACGGAAATGAAGACCATGAAAAACAAACTATTGATCATCGACGATGATGAAAAACTGAATGCCCTGCTCACCGACTATCTGGGTAAGTTTGGTTTTACCGCCACGGCCGTGTCGCATCCCCAGGACGGTTTGCAGGCCTTGAAAAACAATCCGCCCGATTTAATCATTTTGGACGTCATGCTGCCAGACCTGGACGGTTTCGAGGTGCTGCGCGAAATCCGTAAACAGTCTCAGATTCCGGTGATCATGCTCACGGCGCGAGGCGAAGTGACCGACCGTATTGTGGGCCTGGAAATCGGTGCCGACGATTACATCCCCAAACCTTTCGAGCCGCGCGAACTGGTTGCCCGCATCCAAACCGTGCTGCGCCGGGGACAGACCGTTCTGTCAGACGCGCAAAAACAGTTTGGCCCGTTGCTGGTGGACTTCAATAAAAAAGCCGCTTTGCTGAACGACGCGGACTGCGGACTGACAACGGCCGAGTTTGAATTGCTGGCACTTTTGATTAATCAAAAAGGAAAGGTGCTGAGCCGGGAACAAATAATGGATTCCATCCGCGGTGTAGAATGGGAAGCTTTTGACCGCTCGGTGGATGTGCTGGTCAGCCGCCTGCGCCAAAAATTGGGCGATGATCCGAAAGCGCCGCGTTTTATCAAAACGGTGTGGGGCAGCGGTTATCTGTTTATCGGAGAATCCGGCCATGCAGCTTAAACAACGCATTAAGAATTCCCTTTTTCTCCAAATCATTTTGATTTTTCTGGCCGCCCATCTGACGATTGTCGCTGTCGGTTTTACCGTACACAAATATCTGGCCGGTACCTCGCACCATCGAAATATGGATAAAAACATGGTGTATTACGGACTTATGTTAATTGAAGAAATGGGATTCCCGCCGGATACGGTCAAAGCCCGACAGATTTCCGACAGCCTGGATATTGCCATGTGTTTTTCCTCCGAGGACTTTTCCTGGACAACCGAAACACAAAACAGAATGGTGCTTCCTTCGAGCCTGCGTGATTTTAACGGTAACGGAAATATCTTTATTGCTTTTACCGAAGATGGCTTTTTCTTGCAGAATAAAACACCGGCCGGACAGTATCTGATGCTGTTAAAAACGAACATCTGCCACTTTCCCTTAACACCTCTGGACGTTGCCAACTAAGGGGTAGGTTTGGATTCCGTGGGGCCCGTGTTCCGTAAAAAAAAAAGAATACTGAATTACG
>CAZJNP010000120.1:0-7839 GCA_964547355.1 uncultured Calditrichaceae bacterium | reverse complement strand
CGGTTAAAGAAGCGCCGTCGCTGTGCAGGGCCTTGCTGCCGGCGTCGATGACCAGCCGGGTTGGTTCGGGTTGAGAGACTGTGGTTGCCAGAACAAACAGGCTGCAACGTTCGGTCGGCACATCGTGGATATGCATCTGCATGGCGTCGTAGAAAATGTAGTTGCCGGGACGAATTTCGTTCACGTCCGCATTCTGGGCGGAAAAAGGAGCCGTGGGCGTGGATCCCACGCTGACGGTTTGCAGTTTGATGCCTTCTCCGGCCAGCAGATGTTTGGCGCGGCTCATGATTTCGCCTTCCTGCTGGCCGATGCGCTGCACTTCTTCCGTGCTATGTGCCTGGTACACCTGACCGGCGTGGGTAAAAATGCCTTCCAGGCGCAGCCATGGGCGGCGGACGACTGCTTTGGCCAAACGGATTAATGCCGGCCCCACCGGAACGCCGCAGCGCTGCAATCCGCTGTCGATTTCGATGCGCACTTCCAGAGGTTTTCGGACAGAGGCAAATTCTTTTTCCAGCAAAGGGATTTGTTCTTCTCCATCTAAACCGACGATGAGACGCGCTCGCTCATGCAGCTCTCTTAATTTTCGGATTTTCAAAGAATGCGTGATTTGATTGGCGATGAACACATCGTTGATGCCTGCATCGATCATAACCTGCGCTTCGCTCAGCTTGGCAACGGTTATGCCCCTGGCGCCGGTTTCGATCTGCCACCTGGCAAGATCGACGGACTTGTGGGTTTTTGTGTGTGGGCGCAGTGCGGCACCGGCCTGGTCGGCAACTTGCTGCATGGCACGCAGGTTACGCCGCAGGCGGTTTTCGAAAATCAGCAGTGCCGGCGTATCAATCTGGCGGTGCAGCTGCCGGAGCTGTTCGGTTGTTACGGGCATTGGGTTACTCATGGGCGGGTTTGGGGCTGGTTAAGGTCATTGTCTGATACTTTGTTTGATTCGATTCCACAATCCCTGACCCAGGTAACTGTCGGCGACGGTTAAGATGTTCTGAATGGTGGCCAGCACGTCGCTTTCTCCGGCCCAGTGCTCGTAGATTAAATCCAGATCGCCGTGATTGATGAAATCGTTCAGCACATAAGCCGCCACAGCCAGGTCATCCATATAGCCCACCGGACCCAGAATGGCTTCCGGAATAAAATCCAGCGGACTGATAAAATAAGCCACGGCTGCTACTAGTTTGATTTTCTTTTCGCGCGGTACCCGCGGATCGAGCGAAAGTTTTACCAGCAGGTGGAAAAAATCCGGGACCAGCAAAAGCAGATCGCCGTGTTTAAAATGCTTTTTTTCCAGAAACTCGTGCACCTGTTCGCGCAGTTTTTTGTAAAAATCCTGGTATTTCTGTTCCATTTTTATTATTCCCTGCATTTTTCTTTTTTCTTATTGATGCGCGCACTTTATAACCACGAATGACACGAACTTCAATTCTCTAAGATGTAGAAAATTAAACCGTGACAATTCGTGAAATTCGTAAGCGTATCTTTTTTTATACAGAACGCTTTAAATTTCAAAAATAAAACTCATAAAGTAAAGCATTATTACAGCCCGCGTTCTTTTTTGATCTGCTCGTAAGCGTTATTGATTTCGGCCATTTTTTCATTGGCGATTTTAATGAAATCTTCCGGTACGCCTTTGGCCATTAATTTGTCGGGATGGTACTCCCGAACCAGATTTTTGTAAGCGGCGCGGATTTCGTCGTCTGTGGCCCGGGGCGTGAGCCCCAGTATTTTGTATGCCCGGTCTGTTTTTTGAATGAACAGGGCGGAAATCTGATCGTACTCCATCTGGGAAAGGCCGAAGATTCGGGACACATTGCGGATAAAGGCTTCTTCCGCCGGGTGGAAAGCGCCGTCGGCCATGGCGATCCGGAACAGCAGATGCACCATGGTATGCAGAACTTCCCGCTGATGACCGAGCAACTGCTTGAACTGCAGAGCAAAGTCCCGATAGTCCTGAGGAGAATTTTTGGCTTCGTTAAACAATCTGGCGATCACTTTGCGTTCCTCGGTATTGAGGCGCAGTTCGTTGCGGACGAACTGGTCGAAGGCTTCTACTTCGTCCCGGGTAACCACACCGTCCGCTTTGGCCATCTTGGCCGCCAGCGAGGCCAGACTGACATAGAAAATGAATTGCCGGTCGAAGCTGCTTTCCAGCGGTCGGGCATGTATTTCAAGTCCGCAAACGGGACAGCGTCCGTCCGACAAAGGACGCACGATGTGGTTGCAGTGCGGGCAGCGTACGCCACCGGCGCCGGTTAACTGTTCTGCCTGTTTATCGTACATGTGTCCTATCGCCCCGCCGATAATCGCGCCCAACGGTCCGCCGACCATAAAGCCAAATCCTATGCCCAGAGTTTTTCCCCAGAATCCCATACACTCTCCGTTTTAATAGTGTCTGTTTTTTTTCAGTTGTTTTACGCTCAAAGGGGCGAAAGGTTTTGATGGTTTTGCAAGATTGTTTGTTTCCGGCTCTGGATTTCTCTTACCGCTCCCTCTTATTGCGGTTCAATTAAATTTAAGCAATTGTAACCATTAAGGCATTATTTTTTGGCGGGATAAATTGAATAACCGCCAAATAACGACCATGCTTCAAGAATAGCTGCCGTGACGGTTGGTTGTCGGTTATCAGTTTTCAGTGGACGGTGGTTTGTTTGTGCGGGGAAATGACGGGTAAGTAATAGAAAGGTTCTCTAAATCCAAATTCTGGTTTGCGAAACAAAAAAATTAAGGTGAACAAAGTTGCTTTCCTGAATCGGATTTTGTAAATTTGCATCCGCTTGTGCGAAAGTGGTGGAACTGGTAGACGCGCCAGGTTCAGGGTCTGGTGGGCAATCGCCCGTGGGGGTTCGACTCCCCCCTTTCGCACTTTTTTTATTTCATCTCAATTCGTCCTCGATTATCAGTTCTCAGTTATCAGTTTGTCAAAAGTCCCTGTTATTAAAAGGAGAATGCCTCTAAAGCGCGGCCGGACTGGTGATTTACATTAATTGGAGTACGGGGTGAAGGTGCATATAAGATATACTTTTTTATCCTCCAAACCGTTTCAAATATCTGTTCATTTTCCATTTTATTATTATCATTACTTTCAAGTTTAGTCCTCAGTTTTTAAAAAATTATTTTACACTTTCCCTCAAGATGGTTTGTCTTTGTATGATATTTTTGTAAATTTTATGGTTAAGGTTTCTTTGTGAAAGACTGTTACCGCTAATAAAGGCAGGAGATTTAAGGATGGAATTAAAAGAATCGATTTTAGAACTGCTGCGGCGTGCCGCGACTGACCTTTCGCCGGACGTGGAAGAAGTGCTCCAAAAAGCGTACGAGAAGGAAGATGAGAATACGCCGGCCAAAAACATCCTGGAGACGATTTTGCAGAATGTAAAAATGGCCCGTGAGCAGAGTACGCCCATATGTCAGGATACGGGGTCGCCCATTTTTTACATTGATTTTCCGGTGGGCGATTCGGAAAAGAAGTACCGGGAAGCCATTCACTGGGCGGCGCAGGAAGCCACAGCCCGGCAGTATTTGCGGCCCAACGCGGTGGATCCGATTACTGGCAAGAATAGCGGCAATAATATCGGGATCAACGCGCCGTACATTCATTTTCATCAATGGGATAAGGACGAAGTGCGCATCCGTTTGCTGTTAAAAGGCGGGGGCAGCGAAAATGTGGGTGCCCAGTACAAACTGCCGCACGCCCCGCTGCACGCCGGCCGCGATCTGGAAGGGGTGCGCAAAGTGATCATCGATGCGGTACGAAACGCGCAGGGATTAGGCTGCGCGCCGGGCACCATCGGTGTGGGTATCGGTGGTTCCAGGGATACCTCCTATGCCCTGTCCAAGGAGCAGTTTTTCAGAAAAATGGGGCAGCGCAGCGAGGTTAAGGAACTGGCGGAACTGGAAGTGCGCCTGTACGAGGAATTAAACAAGCTGAATATCGGGCCGATGGGACTGGGCGGAAAAACCACCGTGCTCGATGTATTCATCGCTGCACAGCATCGGCACCCGGCCACGTTTTACGTTTCGGTCTCTTACAACTGCTGGGCGTACCGTAGAAAGATGTTGACCATTAAAAACGGCGAGGTGTATTATGATTAAGCTAAAAACTCCCATTTCGGAAGAAGAGATCCGTAAATTACATATCGGCGACACCGTGCTGCTTTCCGGCACGATTGTCACCGCCCGGGATCAGGCCCATAAACTGATGATCGAAGAACGGCCGGATTTTGTCCGGGAATGGCTGAAAGAATCGGTGATTTACCATTGCGGTCCGGTGGTTAAAAAAGACGCGGACGGCAAGTGGCGCTTTGTCTCGGCCGGACCGACCACGTCTGCGCGGGAGGAGCCGTACCAGTCGGAAGTCATTCGCGAATACCAGGTACGCGGCGTGATCGGCAAGGGCGGCATGGGGCCCAAAACCGCGGAAGGTCTGCAAAAATACGGCGCGGTGTATTTCCATGCCGTGGGCGGCGCCGGTACGCTGATCGCCAACGCCGTGAAAGAGGTGAAGGCGGTTTATAAGCTGGAAGAATTCGGCACGCCTGAAGCTTTCTGGGTGATCGAGGTGGAAGATTTTCCGGTGGTGGTGACTATGGATGCGCACGGCGGCAGCATGCATAAGGAGATTTTAGAGAAGTCTTCGAAAATTGCGGATGACTTAATCGGATAAGGGCGGTTTTGCCTGTTTGTGCGATTTAAAAAACGCCAAGGCCGGTGGCCGCAGACTTTACGTCGGCGTTATCTGTGGTGAATGGAAATTGGTAAAAAAAAGAGCGGGAGCAAGAGCAGGAGTAAGAGAACGAGCAGGGATATCATAGATTAGGGCAAGAATTACTCTTGCATATTGATACGTGGATACAATACCAGCGGCCGCGGTTTTTTTTTTACGTGAAGAAAGCGGGAAGACAAGGAATATTTTACCCCCTTTTCTGTTTTAATAACAGAGCAGGGGGTATTTTTTTTAGGGGAGCGTTATGGTATAGCGCTATCGATATCCGGAATTCCGGAAACGGGAAGACAGTTTGTTTCACTTAAAATTACGAGATTATTCCAGGAAAATTTTAAAAGCTGGATTATGGCCGCGTTTGTGCGGTTTGAAGTTATAAAAGAGAGATGTAATTTTTAACAGGAGAGATGTATGCGTAAAGAAAAGGACGCTCTGGGCGAAGTGATGGTTCCGGAGGATAAATATTACGGGGCGCAAACGCAGCGGGCGGTGGAAAATTTCAGAATCGGCGGAGAACGTTTTCCGAAGGTGTTTATCCGGGCGCACGCGATCGTTAAGAAAGCCGCGGCCCGTGTGAATCAAGAGCTGGGCGGTTTGGATGCGAACATCGCCGAAGCCATCGAACAGGCGGCGAACGAGGTGATTGCCGGGAAGCTGGACGATCATTTTCCGCTGGTGATCTGGCAGAGCGGCAGCGGCACGCAGTTTAATATGAATGTGAACGAGGTGATCGCCAACCGGGCGATTGAAAAGCTGGGCGGAAAAATCGGCACGAAAACGCCGGTTCATCCCAACGATCATGTGAACATGTCCCAGTCCACCAACGATACGATTCCCACGTCGATGCATATTGCGGCAGTGCTTTCGTTGAAGGAAAAGTTGCACCGGCCGCTGGTGGGGCTGCAAAAGGCTCTGGAAGCAAAGGCGCAAGAATTTAAGGATATTGTTAAAATCGGACGCACCCATTTACAGGACGCCACGCCGCTGACGCTGGGGCAGGAGTTCTCCGGATACGCCGCTCAGATTGAACAGGCCCATGAGGCGATCGCCAACGCGCTGAAACATTTGTCGGAACTGGCCATCGGCGGAACGGCGGTTGGAACCGGGTTGAATGCGCCGGCGGGGTACGATGTGCGCATGGTGGAGGAGATCGGCAAGATCACCGGGCATCCGTTTAAAGTGGCGCGCAACAAGTTTGCGGCGTTAGCGGCGCATGACGCGATCGTGGAGCTTTCCGGCGCTTTAAAGACATTGGCGGCGGCGCTGATGAAAATCGCTAATGATCTGCGCTGGCTGGGTAGCGGACCGCGCAGCGGCCTGGGGGAAATCAATCTGCCGGCTAACGAGCCGGGCAGTTCCATTATGCCTGGCAAAGTGAATCCGACCCAGAGCGAAATGGTGACCCAGGTGGTGTGTCAGGTGTACGGCAACGATTTGACCATCAGTATGGCAGGCTCTCAGGGCAATTTTGAACTGAACGTATTCAAGCCGGTCATGGCGTATAATATTTTGCAGTCGATCGAGCTGCTGGCGGATGCCTGCCGGTCGTTCACAGAGCATGCGGTGCAGGGCATCGAGCCGAACCGGAAAAATATCGAACGCAATCTGAAAAATTCACTCATGCTGGTAACGGCTTTGAATCGCCATATCGGATACGACAAGGCGGCCGAGATTGCTCTGAAGGCCTGGCGGGAAGACAAAACGCTGAAAGAGGCGGCGCTGGAGCTGGGGTACGTCACGGAAGAAGAATTTGAAGCCTGGGTGCGGCCGGAGGATATGGTACGACCGTGAGGTGATAGATTCGGACCTTGCTGCGTTAAGGATGTTTTGAAATTATCACAATGGTGATTCGGTTCGTAGAATAATGTTTGTGGCGGTCGGACGAAAGAATTCTGTTAGAATTCAACCCTTCTACCATTTGACCAATTTTCTTTTTAAGCTGTGCTTGCCTATGCGTGTTCTGGTATTTGCGCACGCTGAAGCATGCGGCTACCGCGCCGGGGCAAAGCACACCCATCAATTGTACCCCCGGAGGGGTGAAATAAGAGCCTCTGCGGGGAAGTTTCCATTTTCAAACATTTTAATACCTTTCCTATTTTAAATGCGCCTTTTGTTGAACCCTTTTCGGGTTCCTTTTTTAGGATTATTGCCTTTTTTCCCGGAGCGCGGCTACGGGTTATTCATTTTACGCCCCTGCGGGGCTTTGGCTTGGATATTAATTGTTGGGTTATGATGTTATTGGTTATTGGGGGCGTTGCTTTTTACTCTCATGGCCCTTTTGAAGCATGGTTATAAATTTAGGGCGCATTCAGTTACTGTTGAAAAAAATATTGACAAATGGATTTTGTGTTTCGTATTATTTAGCGTATTAAAAGAGCGTTGTTTGTTTTCTTATATCCTCTCTGAATAGGCGAAAAACCTTCGGAAAAGGAGGTTGCCATGAAACAGTGCGTCATTCTTATTAAGCTGTTTTTATTGGGTATCCTTATTTTTGTTTTTTCCTGTAAAGAGAACATGACGGGGGTTCAAGGCCCGTTAGCAGATATTCCCAAGCTCAGCTCCATAGAGTTCGAAAACATCGATGTGCAACTGGTGGATTATAACACGGTGCGGATTACGCACAAAGCAGGAGCCGATTTATGGAGTAACGATGTCTGCCGCATCGATATCGGTACCACCGAAGAAGGTCAATTTATCCGCTGGTCCTCTTATCCTGCCGATCACGATTCGCTTTATCCTCTGTATCTGATCCATTTCGATTTCACCGTAAAAATGAGTGAAGAGGATCTGGTTCAGAATCTTACCCTGCGCTATATCAAAACCGATTCGTCTTAGGTGGAAGTGCAAAGGTCGGTACTTTTGTACCAGTATCCTTGTCCGTCTGCGCAGGTCTTCCTGGAGCGTTCCGAAATTGCACACAGGGATTTTATTTGGGATATCGCGCTGAATAACGAGTATTTTTTCTTTCGACCCTTATATGGAGGAAATACCTATCGCTATGATTTTAAAACCCATGAGACCAAAGACATAAATCCGGGTGAACATTTTAAAATTTTTATCGCCGCCAATTCAAGATATTTATTTTACCTTATTGAAGGCTATAATAG
>CAZJNP010000119.1:0-7942 GCA_964547355.1 uncultured Calditrichaceae bacterium | reverse complement strand
AGAAAGGCCACGGTGATTCCCTGTAGATGTTCAAAAAACAGGTTGGGGAAATAACCGGGATGGGTAATGGTGTAGCCGATGGCCAGAATATCCTGCTTGCTGTCGATCTTGGCTAACAAACTGCCCAGTGTAACCGGCAGATTGACGCTGCTGACTTCCGTGGAAAGACCGACGGAAATGATAAAATCCACGCTGCACTGCAAAAAGACGCTGGCACCGAACAGGGCAATTAGCTTGTTGATGAGATGCACCCGGCTGTTCTGCCAGATGATGTCCAGATTAACGATTTTCCGTCTGGGAATGCCGCATACCCGCATGGCATGGTAAAAATCGAGAGATTTAAAATAGGCAATGCGCTCTTCCAAAAGATCAACGATTTCCAGAAAGACAAACAATGTAATGCTCAGGGCGATGATCAAAAAGATCATTCCGTCGGACTGAACGCTACCCGCTTTTAGCCAGTAGGTGAGGAGTACATAGCCAAACAGAACCCCGATCAGTTGCGGAACAGAGCGAATCAGGCTCAAGAAAAACTGAGCCGTCATCAGCGGCCATTTCCGGTCGTTGTCCTTTAGCACGAACAGGAGGTAGGCGAGCCCCCAGCCAAGCATCAGGCTGAAAATACTGACCAGAGCGGCGATCAGCACGGTATGTAAAAAACCGTAAAATACTAGCTTCCGCGCAGCGGCATTTAAAAAGAAGTAATTCCACAGGCCGGTAAGCAGCAGCGCGCTGAACAGAATGGCCGTCCACCATTTGTCTTTTTGTAGGTAAAGCGTTTTTAAATAATTTGCCATAAAGATTCTGTTACTCGTTGATGGTTTCCGTCTTCTTTGTGGCCTTTTCCTGCAGCCAGTCCGCGAAAATATCCGTGCCCTTTACCAGGTAGAAAATACCAAGCACCATCAGAATCACTTCCGGATAATTTTTATAGAGTAATTGCTTTAACAGCTCGTAACTCAGGTGCTCATGGATGTTCAGTGCCATTTCGATAATCATTAATCCGGTGATCAGGAAAGAGGCCTGTTCCTTGATAGTGCTTAGGTACTGGAATGAAGCGTTCTGGTAAATATGCTGTAAAATGTGCCCGTTAAAATTTTTTCGCGGTTGGAAAATCTGTTTAAAGTAAATGCCTTCTGTTGTGTTGAATTCAAAAGACTCGTGCAGGTTCTTTACTCGCGCGGTCTCCACATATCCCTTTTGACTTTCCGTGGACAAAAGCGCAAAGAACTTATTGGCGTAATTGATTAACAGTCCGTTGGAGAGAACGCCTAAGATAATCATGAAAAGAACGGAACTGGTCTCAAAATTGGTTTTGAACGAATAAGCAACCACATACGCCGGGGCAAAGAGAATCATATAAAGCAGACCTTTACCCAGCATCTTTATCGGAATAGCCAGAATGTTAGCGCCATAACGTAGTCGTTCCCGCGTATTTCTCAGCGCCGGCGGGTGGGTGAGTAGCCATAGGAGCCGTTGTAAATGCCCCGGCCGGTTTTGGCGATCTAGCACAAAACGAAAGACGGCCATGGTCTGCACGCCGTAGTAGGTAATCAGCATCACCAGGATGTAAATGGCGATAAAGCGCATGTACATGATCAGCAGTTCCCACAACCGCGCGCCGTTCAACGGCTTGACGGCCGAAATTTGTCCGCTCAGTGCTTCGATCTGCTGTGTGCGGATTTGCTCGATGGATTGAATCAGTGCGTCGTGCGCGGCCTTGTGCTGCGGTTCGAAGATGTCCAGTACGTCGTGCAGAAGAGTCAGATCAAACCGGTTGTCCCAGTCCATGCCGGGAATGTTGATCAGTCGTTCCTGATCCGGGGTTAGGTGTTTTGTCTGGTCTTGGTTTTTCTGACCGGAAAAAAGAAACAGAACCCCCAGAATACCAGTGACGATGGCAATACTGGGTATATGTGTTTTCAGAACGGATTTCATGCTTCGGGCTTTATTTTAATGGTTCCTGTGGCGTATTCCAATTTCCAGCCGCTGCCAATCAGCAAGCCGCGCAGGTCGCGCAACAGAACGCGTGTGCTACGGGAGAGGCGTGCCGCAGCCTCGGCCGGTTGTAAAACGAAAATTAGCGCATGATCTTCCTGTTTGATCTGCCATAGGGGAATAGTTTCGTTTTTTCCTTTGAGCCGGTTAAAATGGTCGAATATGACCTGATAACTGTGGTTGGCGGCGGCGATGCGCTGTAAAATACGCTGCCGGGTCGGTTCGTCCAGCGACGCTGGTTGTTCCCGGAAGATAAGTGTTTGCACCTTTTCCCAGCGGTGTTTCTGACGCTCGGAAATCCAGCCGTAAGTTACGGGTTGTCCGAAAGTGCGTACGTAATCGTACCCCCAGTATTTGAAAATCCGCACCAGGCGTTCGTCTTTTTGCAGGCGGTGCAGGACGCGCGTTCCCGGGGATGCGGGGTGGTACAAATCCACTTCGCCTGAACGGATGCGCACGGTATCGTTGACCACCGGGCACTTCCGGTAGTGTTTAATAAAGCCGGCCTGTGTTTGATTGACCGGTTGCCCTTCTTCGTCCAGCGCGATGAAAAACTCCTGGCCGGAAATATCTCCTTTTAAAACGGCGGTAATCTGATCACCCAGCATATCCCGCCACCGAACGACGCGCACCGGAATGTAATTGCCCAGGTGTTTTTTCTCCTCCTGGCTCAGCCCTTTTTGAAAACGGTCGTAAATGATCAGTTGCGCCGGATTTTCAATCACCAAAAAATCCGCGATGAGCGGCCGGTCGGCGGCGAACAGGCGGCCTGAGAAGAGCAGGAGGAGAGCGGTAAAAATCGGACGTATTAAAAATTTATTCACGATAATGCCGAATCTCTTTGTTGTTTTGGTAATTTACGGGAAATATGGAACGGGGGCAAACGGGGGAGTAGGAGCAGGGGCAAAAGTAAGAGCAAGAGAAGGAGTAAGAGTAAGAGTAGAAAAAAATCATAAAAAAAGGCGGAGTGCACTCACCCCGCCCTTAAACTTTAATTTACTTTTCCTGCTTCTCCCGCCACTTCTCAATGGTGGAAAGCTGGGAAGCTACGCCATACAAATCGATGGACTGCGGATCGAACTGGGTGCGGAAATAGGCCAGGGAAGGCAGAGAGAACAGCCAGCTGCCGAAAGCCGCTTCCTGGTCCAGCTCGTCGATAAACTGGGCGTAGGCCTGCTTGTCGCCCACCTCGCGGGTGGACATGAAGCCGTAAATGTATTCCAGCAGCTTGCTGAAATAGACCCGGTCCGGTGACTCCTTGCCCAGATCAATCCGGAAGAAATTTTTATCGGCCTGCAAAGAGCGGGGATTGATCATGCGGTTGCCGCGTCCGTCGGAATCGGTAATCAGGTTGATTTTAAAACGGGCGAAATCCGGTTCGCGTAAAAAGATGCTGTACAGATCAAAGAGGAAATTGCTGCGGTAGCCGGTCACCGGCACCAGCACGGCGTCGTAATTTCCTCTTTTGATTTCTTCATTCGTCACGGCGGTAACCTTAATCTTCCCTTTAAACAGCGCCGGGTCGTTTAATATCTCCACCAGTTCGCGCAGCTCTTCGCGGAAGCCGTAATTCAGACAGGTCTGGATGCGCACCGTATCCGGGAGCACCGACCAATTGATCTCATTCTTCGTTTTTCTGGGCAAGACCACTTTTTCCTGCACGTAGTAGGTGCTGGAAGGAAAGATGCTGTAGTTCAGATAGTCGTCGTAATTATCCTTGTTGCCCTTGTAATCGGCAATATGGCGCTGCTGGGGTGTACCCACTTTAAAGAAACGGTTCAGAATTTTTTTGTTGTCGATCAGATCGCGCAGGGCGCGGCGCTGTTCCAGATTCAATCGTTCCACATTAAAGAACAGGGCAAAAAAGACCGTGCTGATATTCGATTTGTAGAAGAATTCCTCCGGATCGTTTAGAATCGGAGACAGCGCCCCAAAAGGAGTGGACAGCAGACAGTTGATTTTCCCGTTCTTCAGCTCGGTCATAAGGTGCTGTTGTCGATGAACGGCGCTAGTTGCAGATAGGGAATCTGCGCCTGACCGGCCGGATTTTCATAAAAATAGATGACATCTTTTTCCGTACCAGCGTAAAGATAGGGCCCGGTTCCGTCCGTGTACTGGGGCGCATTCAGTTCCGCGGAGGCTGGCAGTACTTTAAAAGATAAGACTTCTTTAATGTCCGCTTCTGTCCAGGTGCGGTCGCCGCGGAACTGAAAGCGGATTTCGTTGTTTTCGTCAGGGCCGGAAAAACGGAAATCTTCCACGGCCTGAGAAACCAGAATGTAATCCGGCGACAGGCTGCCCAGCCGCTGGATGCGTTTGAGCGTAAAACTGAGATCCCGAGCGGTAAAATAGACCGCCTGCTTTTCCTGTACTTCCACATCGTCGCCGTCTCTGACTACCTCGAAACTCTCGTGCCATTTTTTACGCGGTTTCAAACGCACGGTCACCACATTATTGGCGTCGATGCCGATCAGCTCACCCAGTCCGTCTTCGTAAGTGATGCCGCTGGCGTCTGCGGAAACATTGAACAAGCCGTCAAACATCGCCTCGTCCAGTTTATCCGCGATGGGCACCGAACTGGAAATATGCGGATCGATGCGCGGACTTTGATGGGAAATGTAGGGGATGACGATTCTGCCCTCCAGATTTGTCCAGAAGAAAAGAAAATAAGCCGCCGCGGCTAACGCCACCACCACGACTCCGCCGATGATGTATTTTTTCATGATCTAAACCCCTTAAGAGAATTAACAATTACGAATTATGAATTAAAAATTAACCATGATCTTCCAATTTTCAGGACCCGGGTAAAATTATTTTGCGCGGGCCTGCTTGTCTGTCCTGAAATTGTGCCTCCTTTTTTAGTCAATTTTTGTCAATATAATCAGGACGAGACAAACCGTAAACAGACAACAAAAAACTGAAAACCGACAACTTAAACTTACCACTTAATACTTAATACTTAATACCCCGCCTAATGCTTCTTAATAATCGGCTTCTGGGCCATCACACTGACTTCGAACACCTTAAACGCCGGGTACATAAAATGAATTTCCAGCACATTGTCCGCGTCTTTGCGCATGCGCACCGGTGTGATCTGGCACTCGTAACCGTTTTCCTTTGTAGGAGAGGTAATCGTAAACCGGCCTTCGTTTTTGATGGGTTGTTTGTTCAGGGTAATCGATTTGTACCACTGTTTAGTAGCCGCTTTTCGCCCCACTTCCGGTGGCAGCTTGATGTTGACGTCGTATACCGGAAACTTGGCCTGCGAAGGAATGCGTACGTTCAGGCGAAACACGTATTCGTTGCTTCCGGTCGGGTTGGTGGTAATCGGAAGCGCGAACACCTTACGGTATTCCTTGGGTTTGGTGATCCATTTGGACGCCCAGGGATCGCATTCCGCCACACGAAAACGAATCTTTTTATCACTGCCCTTGTAATGCTTTCCGTGCGCCACAACGGCACGGGCTTTTTCCACGCCCCGGTCCTGAGGATTCTGCATCAGGGAAGCGTACAGGGTTTTAATGGCTTTGGCCGGGAAATCAATTTCCTTAATCTGGTTGAGCTGCTGACGTAATGCGGCCATGCGCTGCTGGGCCGTGTTGGCCGATTTTGCGCTGAAGGTCATTTCGTGCACCGGAAGAAAGGCCGGATCGTTGTAAAGTTCTTCCACATTTTCAAGCGTTTGCAGATGGGATTCTGCAAATTGGCGCGCCTGTTTCAGTGAAATCCGGGCAATGCGGTTATACAACGAGTCTTCCATTGCCTGTACGTATTTTGCCTTTAAGGGATAGATTTTTTTCGGATTTAAAAAATTGGTGTCCGTGTGCAGAGCGCGCAGGGCCTGTTCCGCGTCTGCCCAACGCCCGGCCTGCATCGCGGCTTTGATCTTACGCTTCTGTTCGCTTAAGGACAGATTGTCCACTTTTTTGTACAGGTTTTTCAGAATCGACAATTGGGGATTGTTTTTGATAATGCGCAGCATGCCGCGATAATTCTTTTGTGCCTTATAGGCATTGATCTGCGGAATCAAATGATCCGCCTCGCGGAAATCTTTCAGCAGTTTGTCGATTTTGCGGTTGAGTTTGTATATGGCGCTTTTCAGCAGTTTTACGCACTGGTAGGAAGCGAATGGTGTAAAGGCCCGGTCTTTGGCCGAAGGCGCTTTGTACTGGATTTTTTTCAGGCGGGTCAGTATGCCGGAAAAAAAAGTGTTTCCGGGCATTTCCTTTTGCGCTTTGATTTCGGCTACCAGGGCGTCCACTTCCTGGCTGCTTTTTTGAAGCGCTTCCGTTTTGCGGTTAAAGGCCAGCACAAAATCGTGCAGTTTTATAAATCCGGCCGCAGGCGTCATTTCGGCGGCGGAATATAAACGTTTGATTTTGTCCACCGGAGCGTCGATTTTTTTGATATCCTTTTTGGAAGCCAGCAGTTGTCGGTAGTAAGGCGCCACAGCCGGCAATCGTTCTTCCAGCAATTGATCGATTACCGAACGCACATTGGCCGGAAATTCATTCTGACGTTCGTAAAAGTCGAGGAATTCATCCACATAAGCTACAAAGGCGCCGGGATTGTTTTTGCTGTCCTGACCGATCTTCAGCAATTGGAGAACCGTCAGGTAGTTGTTTTGAAAGTTCAGCTCGTCGTCGGTTTCCTCTTTTAACTCCACATAGTCCAGATAAGCGGAATCCTGGGAGTTCAGGATACTGGGAGGGAACAGCTCTTCCAGTGAAGCCAGCGTGTTCCGTAGCGCTTCGATCTTCTCTTTCTTTTCCTGCACGGCGCGCGCTTCGCCGGACAGGTCCACATTTCCGTAATCAAAAGAGATGCCCATCTGCTCGAACGGACTGCGGTCCACCCGGTTGCTTTCCAGCTTCTGCGTCATGGCGGCATATTGATTTTCGAACCGGAAACGCCATTTTTGCACATAGCGGTATTTTAATCCCAGATCAAAATCCTGTTTCACCAGATCGATCACCCAGTAAAATTTTTGCACACTATTATTTAGGCTGAATACGCTCAAACGGTCGGGCTGGTCGCTTTCGTCGGGAATTTCCACAATCCGGCCTTTGCCGTCGTCAAACGTGTCAGTCAGGTAGCTGTGGAAGTTTTCTTTACCGGTGATGTCGAGCACCAGTTGGATGCCTTCGGTTAACGGTGCGGGAAATTCGATGTAATATTTTTTATCTTTTTTTAGATGAAAGAGCTTCTTCCCATGCTTCAGTTGAATGTAACCGTTTTCCTGAGGATTAATGGGAGGTTTGGGTTTGAGCTGCTTATAAGCGGAGCAACTAAATAGCAGCACGGCGCTCAGTCCGATTAAAATAATTCTTTTCATATACTTACCCTTCTTTTACTGATCGTCCAAATTTAGCATATCTGAGATTCTAATACAAAGAAATTTGCGCTTTGTTCCGGAACGTAACGGACGTTGCGTTCACTTTTGAATTTGGGGACGTAGCAGGCCGTTTTTGCGCCCGCCTGTTTTTTTGTATTTACTTTTGTCTTAAATTATAAAATAATTCAATCACCGGACAAGCAAAGGCCCCGCATGGCGGCTGTACCGGAAGCGTTACCGAAAATTAAAATTCAAAGAACCTATTCGGTCTGCGCCGGGACCAATGCATATTATCCGTAAAAAATTAGCAAATATCAGGCCATGATTTGAGTAAAATAAAGGACGGTGCTAAAATGGATTGGAGCGGGAAGGTCAAACAAATTATTTTTGACGCGGACGATACGCTGTGGGAAAACAATATTTATTACGTGCAGGCTAGCGAGGATTTCTTCGATTTGACGGTTCAGGCCGGCCTGGACAGGGACCAGGTGGAAAAGGATTTTGACGCTCTGGAGTTACAGGTGGTGCAGGAGCGGGGCTACGGTAGTCATAATTTTGTTTATATTCTGGAAGAATTGTACAGACGCTACACACAGGAAGCCGGTAAAC
>CAZJNP010000118.1:0-7975 GCA_964547355.1 uncultured Calditrichaceae bacterium | reverse complement strand
CCCTTTATGAACCCCTGTTCGGCCAGCAGTTCCACTTCATGCAAGAAACAAAACGTACGGGCCGGAGCAAATTCCGAAATAAACTCCCTCTCCAGCGAAAACAAACCCGAATGCTGGCTTCCGAGCGCAGGATTTTTATAATCAATCATAACCGTGATGCGATAATCATTAGTGGGTAATGCGGCGTATTCAATGCCGCGCTGTTCATCGGAGTAACTGAGCGGTTCTTCAATGACTACATACTCCTTCAAGGCATCCTGCTCTTCGATGCCCGCCTCTAATAATTTATTCACAAAAGGCATGGCGGAACCGTCGCCGATGGGGGGCTCGTTGCCGGAAAGCTCGATACGTACATTATCGATCTCTAATCCTGCTAAAGCCGCTAACACATGCTCTACGGTATGTACTTCCACATCGTTCACTTTAAGGGTGGTTCCGCGCAGGCTGTCCAATTCATGGTCCTGCACAACATATTCGACTAAGGCCGGAATTTCAGGAGAATTGTCAATATCGGTGCGCACAAACTTTCGTCCATAATTTATGGGCGCCGGTTTAAAAGTTATAGTTGTCTCGTTTCCGGTATGCAATCCCCTCCCGCTATAGGAGACCTCTTTCTTAATCGTACGTTGTTTTTTATCCATCAAAACCCCACTATTTTTCCGCTAATTTTTTTTCCAATTCTACCAACGCTTTTTCCAATTCATGAACGCGCTTAATCAAATCCGGAAGCTTGCGCAGAGACACATCGATCCGTTTCTGTTGTGTGATCGGAATCGCTGGTGTACCCCAAAAAATGCCCGCTTCCTTGATCGTTTTGGAGACTCCCGACTGAGCCGCGATCATAGAGCGATCCGCCACCCGAATATGACCTGCCACGCCCACCTGGCCGCCAATGGAAACATGATGCCCCACTTCCGTGCTGCCGGCGATACCGCTTTGGGCCGCCATCACGGTGTGTTCCCCCAAAGTAACATTATGAGCAATCTGAACGAGATTATCCAGTTTGGTGCCTTTCTTGATCACGGTTGATCCGACGGTCGCGCGATCGACCGTTGTATTGGCGCCGATTTCCACATCGTCCTCAATAATCACATTGCCCATTTGAGGTATTTTCAGATATTGATCGTTATGTGGCGCAAATCCAAAACCATCACTGCCGATGACACACCCGTTTTGCAGGATCACACGATTCCCGATTTGGCAAAATTCCCGTACGGAAACATTCGGGTAAAAAATGCAATCCTCACCAACGATCACCTCTTTGAGAATCACCACACCGGGATAAATGACGGTGCGCTCTCCGATTTTTGCCCCTGGCCCTATATAAGCGAATGGACCAATTCTGGCCGAAGAGGCCACTTGGGCTGTCTTGGCAATCCAGGCTTGTTCGGAAATACCTTCCAAATATGTATATTGTGGCTGGTCAAACAGACGCAACACCTGCACAAACCCCACATAAGCATCAGACACAACAATATGGGGCAAGGGTACCTTCTCACCTTGCAATGATGCGTCTATGATAATGGCGCTGGCAGCGGTTTCGGATAAATAATGTTTGTATTTCAAGTTGGCCAGAAAAGTAATTTCTCCTTTTCTGGCGGTTTCAATTTTTCCAGGTCCGGTTATTTCCAGTTCTTCCGGACCATGCAATTCACCGCCCAGGTATTGTGCAATCTCTTTCAGGGTCATTGATTCGTTTATTTCCCTTTACCGGTAGCAGATGTAGCGGCGCCTTTGTTTAATTCTTCGATGATTTGATCGGTGATGTCATATTTAGCCAAGGCATGAACCAAAGCACCTGAAGATGCGTCGAAGATAAAATCATAACCTTCGTCTTCGCCGATTTTAGCGATGAGCTTATTGATTTTTTCGATGATCGGCTGGGTTAGCTCTTGACTCTTTTTGTAGAATTCTCCTTCCGGCCCAAGTTTTTCGTATTTATAACGCTCGATCTCCATGGCCTTATCCTGAGCCTGACGCATTTTCTCCTGCTTCTTTTCCGGACTGAGCAGTAAACTCTGGGAATCAATTTCCTGAAGCATGTCGTTATATTCTTTCAGCATTTTTTGATATTCGGCGTCGTAACCGCTGCGAATTTCGTTTAATTTATTCTGAACATCAATAAACTCCTGATATTCAGCCAAAATTCTCTGCGACTGAACGTATGCAAATTTCTGGGCGAATGCAGGTATGCTAAAAACGGTTAAAAGGACAAGAGAAATAATAATACTCCTTGATTTCACAACAACCTCCTTTGAGTGATTAATGTTCTTTCTTTATAAAAGAATTTAATATATGAAAAATTTTAAAATCGACCAAACTGAAAATGTACTTTCCATTTTCCTGATCGCTGACCGTATTCGTTATAATAATCAAATCCGTAGCCGAAATCGATTCCAATAATACCAATCATCGGCATAAACAAACGCACACCAAAGCCTACCGAACGGCGTAAATCAAAAGGGTTGGTTTGGCTGACTTCCCGCCAGCTGTTTCCTGCCTCCGCAAAAAATAGTCCGAAAATGGTCGGATTGGGAGCAATAGGGAAACGGAGTTCCAGTGTATTTTTGATCATGGTTTTTCCGCCGATGGGGCTGCCTCTGGAAGTTAACGGTCCCACCTGACCATCGTCGTAACCGCGCAGGCCTTCGGAAAAGCCCAAACCACTTCCGCCCAGGTAAAAGTATTCTCCATAAAGAATATGCGTATCGTCGTTCAGCGGCTGAAGCACGCCGTACTTATTATGTGTGTAGAGCACCAATCCAAACGGTAAGGGTATGAACCATTCCGCAGATAGGATGGATTTGAAGAAATCCTGATCGCCCCCTAAGGGACCACCGGAAAGTTCCATGCTTAAGGAATGCACGCTGCCCCGGGTCGGGAATTCCGGACTATTTCTGCTATCACGACTGATAATTTGTGTAATACTGATCTGCGCACTTGTGCCCTCCGCGCCGTAGTAACTTTCGTACTGAGCGGCCAGTTCCGGATCGCGAATATTGGAAATTTTGGAATTGGCATAGCGCAGTATCCAATCGCCACGGAAAAAATTATCCGGCCAGTAAAATCTGCGTCCCAGATGTACGGATGCGCCACGATCATTCTGATCCCAGGGATAATACCCGCCGCCGCGCCTGGTATCGAAGATGGAAAAACCACCCAGCGTGGGTGTATCAAACATCCAGGGTTCGGTGAAACTTAAGGAAATGGAACGATAGATGGTTCCAAACATCCAATCAAAAACCAGACGCTGACCGTCTCCGCCGGATAACGGATGAGCAAGTGAAAAGTTGTTAAACGTCAATCCCACGCTGCCGATCAAACCGTCCCTTTGCGAATACCCTGCGGAAAGGTTGGCCATATCCGTGGATTTTTCTTCCACCTCCACCACCAGATTGACGTTTTTATCGTCATTGGGTAAAAGCTTAACGTCCGGTTTTACGTTGGCGAAATAATTCAGGATGGTCACGTCACGAATCGAGCGTTCCAGCTTACTGCTGTTAAACACATCGCCGGGATGTAGTTTAAATTCCCTGCGGATTACTTTTTCGTTGGTCTTTGTGTTGCCGGTAATGACAATTTCTTTAACCCGCACCACATGACCTTCTATGATTCGAAAATGAATATCCAGGGTGTCTTTACTTACGGGGATTTCCTTAGGCTGGATGTTGGCAAATAAATAACCCTGGTCATAATAGAGCTTTTGCAGACGATCCCGGATTCCTTCATCATATTTCTTTTGATCGTAAATATCCCCTTTCAGAATATCGAGGCTGGATTGCAATTCTTCATCGCTGAAAATGGTATTGCCTTCAAAGGAAATATCGCCGAAATAGTATTTATTTCCTTCGTTTACCCAGATGTCAATAAACAAATCCGATTTATCTTCGGAGTAAGACAGAGAATCTTTGATTATTTCCGCATCGCGAAACCCATGATTTTTATAATACTCTACGATTTTTTTTTTATCCTGTTCATATTTTTTAGGATCAAAATCTGCGCTGCGCCACCAGCGATCTTCTTTAATTTCTTTCATTGCGCCTTTGAGATCGTCGTCGTCAAACTCCTTGTTTCCGTGAAAACGGATTTTCTGTACCTGAACCTCTTTGCCTTCGTCGATGTCCACGATCAAGTCCACATAGCCCGGCTTGGCGCTTACCGTATCGATTTTGACCTCCGCCAAAAGATATCCTTCTTCGTGGTATTTGTCGAGAAGATTTTTCTTCATTCTGGCGATTTTGTAAGGAGCCACGATCATACCACGGTAAGTGTCTATTTGATCTTCCACATCTTTTTTAGAAAGAGCGTCATAGCCTTTAATTTGTACTGCCCGCAGACGCGGATATTCTTTTACCCGGATTAAAAGGTCCAGGCCGCTCATAGTTTGGTTGGTTACATAAATCCGGATATCGGAGAAAATGTGCAGTGCCCAAAGATTTTTTATCGCCCTCTGGAGGTCTTCGCCGGTTATTTCATCCCCGGCCTGTAAACCCGAATTAAACCGAATACTACTTGCGTCCGCGGTGCGGTTCCCTTCTACGGTTATGGAATTGATCTTTACTTTTTGCCCGCCCTGGGCAAAGCTGAGCTGGGTGAATAATAAGACAAAAAGAAAAAGCGTTAACCTGCGCAATGTTGCCTCCATAAATTAGAATGTGAATGAATGTCTGAGCCGAATTTTAAAGTCATCCATATATTGCTTCTGGTTTGAAAATTGATAATATCCCATTAATTGCCTATCAAACTCAAATTCAAGTAAAACGTTCCGTAAGAACCGATATTCCAGCCCAAACGAATGATTGAATTCTATTTCGGGTTGATTTTTGTTATAGACGGAAATCAATTGCCCAGTATAGGTAAAAAACAAATTCTGCGTCAAATACTTCCCAATGGTAAATTCGGAACTCTGCATCAGGAATAAATAAGAAGAATTGGAAGAAAAGGGGTTGAAAAATACGGATTGATTGGAACCGACGCCCATGCTGGAATAAAATAAATTTCTGGCGATATTCGAATTTATCCGTACCATATCCACACCCAGGCTGCGTTCCAGCACGCGTTCAATTGGCCGCAATAAGGGTCTGAAAATGTAACGTTCCGTGACGGCGCCTCCCAGACTGGTGGCTTTATCCTTAATGTTTTGAACTGAAAAACCCATATAAGCCAGCACCTGTTCCTGTGACTCACCGATCTGGGGATCCGCAGATTCCAGCTTAAAACGAAAATCCTGCCACCTCCCCTGCTGTTTTTCGGCTCCGGTTTCTTCGTCCAAGGCATATAGTTTGAGGTATATGGTTTTGGGCGGCGCTCCGATGCTGTCACGTACCGTAGTCCATGCTCTGCCGCTAACCAACGGAAAAATATCCCATTTATTGAATTCTATCTCAAAATGATCCACACGGAAGGTTTGATCCAGATACTCTAAGCGGCCGCGACTGGAAAATAACTTGCCCAAAGGTTTGAAGGTATTTTGATTAAAGATGCCTTTAAAACTCAAACCCGGACTGCTTTCATCAATAAAAAATTCGGTATGTACGTTATCGATATAGGCCGGAATATCCCGGTAGTAAACCACATTCTCCCGTGACAGTACCTGAATATCCCAGTCGATGTTCATTAAAAATTCAACGACAATCGGAATATCAGAGCCTGGGGGCAGTTCCGATATTAACGGATAGGTTAATCGGGTATCAGAAAGATATATTTTCCCGTAAACAACGGGATGTTTTGGTGGTCCTGCAAAATAGAAGGATTCGCCCTCATGTTTACCGTCCAGATAGATATTGCCAAAATCTTCGGGAGCCATCAATCCCGGAATGTTTAAGCTCAGCCCGCGTTCGGAGGTGTGTAAGGCTAAAACGCCAAAATCCAAATTCAATCCTCGGAAATACCATGGCTTAAGCAGTCCTCTGTCCTTTGTACGGACATTATGCACCGTGTTAATCGTAAAGACTTCGCTATCCACTTCGCCGCGTAAATTCACAAAATTAACTTTATTGGTGCCTTTTTGCAGTACAATTTTTCCACTGATGTTTTTAATGTGCGGGGCGACCTTCCGCATCCAAAGTTCGCCACGATCCAATTGCGCAAACCCCTCGGTCACCCTCAAATTTCCTACGGTTCCACCCAATCTAAGATTGATCAAAGTGTTAGAGGTGGCTTTCTGGAAAAAAGGCAACCACCGGGGCAAAAAACTGAGAAAATCCCCTTTAAAACTTAAAGCTAGGTCCACAGAATCTTTTCCGTTAAAGGGTAAACGTCCGTCACCAGTCAAACGGTATTGTCCGTTATGAAACATGGACAGGTTGTCGATATGCCAGCAATGGCCCTCAATATTAAAAAAATCCTTAAGTGCTGAAATAGAATCTACGATCGTGGCTTGCATTCTTTCAAAGGGCACATTTACTAAACGGCCGTTGTCGATCGTTAAAAAAGAATGCGCTACAGGCTTTGAGAAGCGACCTGACAATTGAGTATTGAAATTCAGAATCCCTGAAAGCCACTCCTGTGGCTTTAAAAAAGTGCGCGCGAACTCTGCGATATCAATAGCGTTTCCTGTAATTGCGATGGATAACGAGTCATCAGCCCAATCAATTAAACCGGAGGCGCGTGTCATCGGGAGATTGTTTAAACTAAATACCAGTGAATCGATAAGCGCTTCATTTTTATTACTTTGCATACTCAGGGCAATTTGATAATAACCGTTGTTATTAACAAGCAAACGATCCGCATTCAGATTTACCAGCGCTCTGGGCTGCTTGTAACTTCCCAAAAAGTGAATGGCCCCATTTAAGAATCCCTGAGTCCCGGAATTGGTTAGCACGATAGAATCGCTTAAAGAATGAAAAAGATCAAATTCTGTAAATAATATCTCACCGTCTAAATTCCCGTTTTTTGTTAAATCCAAATTAATTTTACCGGTAATTCCAGACGGAAACTGGACACTGCCCTTAACCAGGCGCTGATTAAGCGCTAAACGGTAAAATCCGACCAGATTACCAAGCTCCACATATCCCTGGGCAATGCGGTCTGCGCTGAACATATGCAAAATGGTCGTGCCCAGTCGAAAATCAGCATACTGATTTTGAGTATCATGCAACAACACTTCGCCTTGCAGTTTTGCCACGGAACCCTTCAAATGCAGGGAGGTGCTGAATCTGCGAAAGAAGCGGTTTAAAAAATCATCGCTGGTCAACTTATGAAAAGGGAAATGGGCAACCATTAATTGTTCGATTTGAGGATCTTTCCAGATATTTGTAAGGCGCAAATCAAAGCGGTTCCCTTTTTCTAAAGTATGAACCAGTTGGAATTCTATCCAGTCGTCCTCACCGCGAATTGTCCCGCTGAAATGGAACACTGAGTCTGTCTCTGAGGCGATGCGATAATCCCAGGTACCCTGCGATCGCTTCGTCCTGGTATTCATGTTAAAATTTACATAGAGGCGCTGTTGTTTATCCGTTAAGCGGTCGAGAATTAAATGCCGTCCGTTGTGCTTAACGGCTGCGAGAGAAGCATGGAGTAATTGCGCTTTCATATCAAACATGCCGGTGGAATTAATAGAGAATTCTTCTGAAAAACCGGTAAAACGCTCCAGGTTTATCCTGTTCTGAAAAACCGTAACACGGGCATTCATTTTACGCAGAACATTTTTACCATTCACGTAAATTTCTTTAGCCATTAAGGCAATCTTGGCCTCTTTTTGGGCTGGTGTGAAATTGACTGCGATTTCAATTTTATTTGCAAAACTTCCCTGCGGCAAAGGGATAAACGCCAGACGAGCTAACTGGGATAAATCGAGGGCGTTCATTTTAAATTGGCCTGTTAAAACCGGGCGGAAAACATCCGGGCAGTAAAATTCTAGTTGAAAGGGTTTATCAAAATAGAGTCCTTTTCCGTTTTCAATCGTCAGTTTATTTTGGTCCACCACAATTTCAGCTTGTGCCTTGCGGATGATCTGATCTTTGTATCGTACGCC
>CAZJNP010000117.1:0-7986 GCA_964547355.1 uncultured Calditrichaceae bacterium | reverse complement strand
CCCCCCCCCCTTCAGCTGTTTATAAGAGCCCGTTTAATTTTTTAGCACAACATATCATACTGCCGCTTAATCTTCCAGTAGTTTCTTTAATTCTTTAATTTCTTCTTCCGCCTCTTTACGTACTTTTCGGAGACTTTCTATTTCTTCTTGAGCCTTTTTTGCTTTTTCTTTTTCATCCATCAAAGTTTCGATTAATTCCACCTTTTCTCTGGTGCGTTCCTGCTCGTAGTCACGTACAACGCGCGCGCCTCTGCCAAGCAGGTTGAAGCTCATATTAAGTCCCATATGAATTTTCCAATCCGGATAGTTGGGTGGCATGTCCACGCTTTTGGATATATCGGGAATCTGGGCCGTGGTCAGCTGTCTTTCTTTGGGAGAAACGCGAAAATCGGCGCCTATGTCCATGGAAATCCAATCCATCGGTTTATACCGTATGCTAGGGGTAAAGAAGGCCCATTCTTCCGCGCTGTAAACAAAAGGATCGGGCGGCGTGGTATAAAGAATACCGGACAATTCCATTCGAAATTCAAACATATCGGTGGGAAACACGGCGGCTAACGCCATGCGAAATTCTTTTGAACTGACCGTGGCCTGAAGTTCGTCACCTTCTTGGTAGGAATAATAATCATGCTCGAATTTGTAAATGGTTTTGCCGGCTTCGTTATGATTCCACCATCCCAAGTTATAATGCATATTAAAGGCTCTGTCCGGCAAATAGGGGTCGAGATAAAAAGAAACGGCTCCCATGAACCCAAATTCGAACGCGCCGCTGGCGTATTCCGTAAAGGGATAATTATGCACTTCGCCGGTTGGAAACCGGAAACTGGAAAGAAACGCCGATTTAAAGTGTCCCTGCCCGAAAGAGAAGGACCCGGCGCGGAAAGTCAGGAACAGATCATCCGGTAAATTAAATTCATTGGAGTAATGGGTATCCTGATATACACGAATACCCAGGCTGGCATCAAAATGGTCCCAGATACCATAGGTAAAAACCATATTGCCAGCTACCAGCCAGTAATTCACCAACTTAAAGTCCTGTGGTTTGGTCTGCCCGATAAAATCCCCGGCTTTGGTATAAAAGTTCATATTGTTATAAATCAACAAGCGGCCTTTTTCGAAGGTGCGGGCAGTTTGGGTATGCAGCAAGGTACGATCTGCATTGGTTAATTGTGCCATTGCCGTACCTGCCAGAAAAATACCAAGCAACATTACGGACATAATTTTTCTCATGACGATACTCCCGGTTATCAGTATCTAATTCTCGCCGCCAACACAAACACGTTGGCGATAATGGCCATATCCCTAAAAATAGCAACCAACCTTGTAAATATATCCTGAATACTTCCCGAAACAATAATAGTATCCCCAGGCTGTAACGTGGGCAACAAATTATTGTCGCCGGTTCTCAGAAATTTATCCACATCCACTTTAATCACTTCTTGGTTTTTCCGAACAATACGCACATCATTCAAACGCGCAGTTTTTAACGGCCCACCAGCGGAAGAGATCAAATCGATCAGTGTGTAGGAACTGGGAACGCTGTAAATACCAGGGCGCTGTACATGCCCCCACAAATTTACATTGACTAAAAGAATATCGCCGCTGCCCAGAATGTACTGGGCCGGTCGGTCTGTGTACTGGGAAACCTGCGGCGTTTTAAACGTAGGCAGCTGTTCCAGCGATTGGGCTGAAATGGAACCTACAACAAACAGCAATAGAAAAAATATTTTTAATTTCATTCGTTACTCCACTCAACCGTAAAAATGTACCAATCCGATTCGGATCCGGAAAAGTATTGGTGTTGCACGTCCTCGCCCCCCACACAATCCACCCGCCAGCGGTATTTGCCATCGGGCAAAAGCTGTTTTAAATAGTCGCCGCTCAACGTATAACGCTCGGGTGAGACATAAGTCGCATCAATGATCTTCACAAACCGCACCGGATGAAAATCCTCAGCAATCAGATTTTCTATACGCATAATATATTTATCCGGCCAGATGCCGAAATTTATTATCCATTCAAAGCGCAGGTCCGGTTTGGTTATCACCGTTGAATTTCCGTTGAGCGAAAGATTGCTTGCTTTTTCCAAAAGCCGATAGGAAAGGGTGTCGGAATTCTCGCTTTCCGCACCGTTTTTATCTACAGCCGTTACATAATAGTAGTATCGCACGTTTTGCCGTAAATCTTGAGTATCAATGTAAATTGTGTCAGCAATTCCCGGCTGTCTTAACGCTTTGCTTGCCAAAAGTGTATAGTTTCTCAGTCCTAACTCATCCTCACTGCGATAAATGCGATAATACTGCAACTGTGAGCTTTCAGGATTTTGATACCACATCAGTTGTATGGCATTTACCGTTCCCTCAGCCTGTACGGCGTCAATACCTGCTTCTTCCTGTGTAGTGTCCGCTCCGGCGGTTCTTAATACCATACGCACTTTATCCGGCGCAATCCGCACGTCCTCTCCGGGATCCGAACAGGCCATATTTAATAAAAAAACAAGTAAAACACAACGGACAATTATTTTTCTCATCTCTTAGAATCCAAATAAAATTGACACACGATGAGAATTACCCAGATCATGGCTTTGATACGCGTAATCAAAATGGAATTTCCAGATATAAATTCCTGCGCCGGTCGTAAAATATCCGGCGTTTGAACCCACGCGAATTGCCAGTGTAGAATGGTACAAATATTCCAGTCCCAGGTGTGTCGAACCTTTAAACTTTGAATTGATATCAAAGCTAAACGCCAATTGCCCCTTTAAAAATTGAAGGGGTTGCACATAGGAGAAACCATATTTAAAATTTCGATCTACGCGATCTTTATGCTTGGAATCGGTGTCCCAAGTGATGGTGGTATTGGCAATATCCTGGACATTAAGGCCAAAGGTCAGATCGCCATAATAGGATTCAGTAAAAATATTATTTAACGAAATACGCAAAATCATTCCGAAATCCAGCCCTATTCCACTGCCGGATTTGTCGTCCAGATTCTGGCGTAACATCTTCAGGTTTAATCCGGTGCCGAAATGCACCGGTACTTCAAAATACTGCCAGCCCAGGTCCAGATTAAAGGGCATATATTTCGCAAAAGTGATAATGTAGGCATCCTCATAGCTTCCGAAATAATCACTTGGTTCACCATCGAGCGGCTCGGCCAGACCGTGGATGCGCTGGTAGGCGTTAACCGCTTGATTATCTTCAAATTCATAACGCGGAATATCCGTTACGCTAAGCCGTATCCAGGCCAAAGAAAGGCTAGCGCCGCCAAATATTGGCATAGCCACACTACCGTAACTCTGTGTTTCCAGCGTATTAAACAAATTGGCATACATGGAGGCCGCCTGAAAATTAGGCAACAAAGCTAAACCGGCCGGATTCCAGTAAAAACCTGTAGCATCATCGCTTAAAGCGACCTGAGCACCGCCCATACCCAGCGCTCGTGCGCCAACCCCCAGTTCCAGAAAAGACGCTGCGTACTTCGTGTTGGCAGCGAAACTCAATTGAACTAAAATTCCTGCTAATATGATAATTCGTTTCATTGGAGCCTTGCAATTTTTAACACATGTTCAACAGTCTTACCTTTGTATTTTCCTTTTATCACCGCAAAATAAACACCATTACCGACAGGGTTGCCGTCATCATCCGTACCGTCCCAGATCAATTCGTGATAGGAGGGCATCTTTACGTTATCGCCGGCGATGGATTCATCCAGGTCCAGAGCATTCCGGCGAATCAACCGCCCCGAGGTGGTGTATATTTTTACAGAAAACTCATCGATTTCATTGTCACTATAAACATAAAATGATATGATGGTCTGATCCGTGAATGGATTGGGATAGTTACCGAAAACCTTGATGTCAAATTCCGCATCCACTTTAAAATTAAATTCCTTATTCGTCAGGTTCCCGTTCACATCAGATACTTCAATACTTAAGCGATGCATACCGGCGCTTAATTTAGGCGATGTCGTAATCGAAACCGTTTTGGCGCTTTTCAGGCTATCCGGGATGGAAACCTGCCCCGGAATGAGAGGCTGTCCATCTTTAATCAACAGCTGATCGTCAATGGACAAGTTTAGTGAATGAGTATAGTTTACGCCATTCGCATCTTGCAAGATTACCGAAATTAACGGGTTCTTAACGATGAGCTCGTTGTTTGTCAGAGGACGGCCATTAACCGTAACCTCCACGTAAGGCGCCTCACGGTCATTGCCATAAAACACGGCATACGTTCCCGATTCCTTAATCGGAACGGTAAGCAGGGAATCCTGTAATTGTGAATCCATCTTCAACCAGAGATTTAAAAACGCGTCATACCGGTAAAACGACAAATCGGATTTGTTTTTTGAATCGAGTATGTCTGCGGACAGAGGGATCGAAAGAGTCGCATTAGCCCCGGACTGAGTAATATTTTCCGGATATTTCAACACTATGCCAAGACTATCAATTTCGTTGGAAACGGCGATATACTCGAGAGCTTTCTGGTCTGCGCCGGAGATTAAACCGGCAATGTCCTGCTCTTCCAATTTTACTACGGCGTCTGCGCTCAGGGTATTCGCCGGAATGTACAAAGCCCAACCGGTCGGCAATGTTACGGGCTGATTCGTAACGCCGTCAGCGCTTGTGCCGATGTCTTTTTTGACGTAAATATAAGAGGTATTTAATTGCGCCTGTACCGTATTATTCGTTTCATCTCTTTCATCCACAGCGTTTGCGGCATCTGCAACCACTTTAAATGTACGGCTGATTTTAAAATTCAGGCTGTCGTAAGGGGCAAACATCTGTTTGCTTTCTCTGGGAGCGAGTGACACAAATGATTGATAAAAAGGAATTTGATTTTGCAAACCATAGTCGTCATAGCAAGCCACCAAGAATTTGCTTACCGTTGAATCGGATAAGTTTTCCACCTTAAAATTAATCCCCGGACGTGTGTCACCTCCGAATTGCAAAGACTTGGCATCCACGGCGATATCCGGGCGGGTGTCGGTCACATAAATAGAATTTAAGCGATAAACTGCTGTGGCCCCATCTTTAAATTGCGCATAAATATCGTAATATTTATACCCGCCGGATGGAAATCCAGGGAAAGGAGCCATCGAACGGAACAATGTGTCGTTAACCCTTTCCATGGATATGGATGTGGGATAAGAGCTTATTCGATTATAGTCCCGAAAATTATCAAGAACAAGGGATTGGATCGAATCCGCCCTAAATACGGTTAATTCAAACGAAATCGGCTCAGAAACCTTTGGATGAACCGGGGAATAGGAGATTCTGGTAACAACCGGACGATCTATCGCCATTTTCGCATACCCGGCGGCATCGGTATTATCGTCGCTGAGGTATGCCTTCACATTTAATAATCGTCCTTCCATTTTAGCCGGAACAATAAACGAAACAGCCGGATTGGCAGTGGAATAATACGTATCCGTTTGAAAGATCAGACTATCTTTCTGATCGGCAATTTCCACCTGTAAATTTCCAGAAGTGATCTGGGGAGATTTGATTACAATCTTCACCGTATCTCCCACTAATGGGGTGGGATTATCCACAGAAAGAGTTAATGCATGGTTGGGCTGTTGTATTTTTATGGTTGGATCGCCAAAAAGGTTATACTGGTACACCATCGATTTGCGGAGCTCCGCGTAGCTAAACGTTCCGAAGGAGCCGTATTCGGTAAAGTAAACGGGATTACTTAAATAGGCTATTTTCATTAAGGTAACCGCTTCGCCAAAAGTCAGGTCTTTATCCCATAAAAAGTCAAACAATCCCCATTCAACGGCAAAATCATTATAACGCCAACCAAGCCCGCTGGAAGCCAGAACTGCGATCGCACCTTTTTTTTCCGCAAGGAGCAATCTTTCCGCAAGGGCTTTTCTGCCAGGGTTTTCAAAAGCGCCGGCAAAACAGGTCATACTGGCAACAAACGGCAATTTGTATCCGTTATTCAGGCGATCCACATCGTCAAGATTCAGCAGATCCACGTCTGCCCAAATTCCGCCACCGCCGTGACCTAAAAAATTAATAAACGAAACGCCGTCGTCAAAGTACTCGATCAAGTCTGTTTTACCACCAAAGTTGGGGTCAAATCCGGTAATTTGTTCGTCTTTTACCGAATTTAATCTGCGTGCCATGAAATGCTTGGGTAAACGGTAATTGATCAATCGTAAATTCTGAGCTCGGAAAAGAGGTTCTTGGGTCAACCATTCACGATCAGTAGCTGCTGCATCGTTACCGCTGATGAACAGCGCCCGATTTCGCCAAACCGAAATATCCGTGGAATTTTCATATTGCTCCACTTTATCGATATAATTCTGCAATTCCTGATTGGTTGCAGCGGGAATACGGGCTACGATTATATCTGGGACATCGTCATCACCGCTTAATAACGAATACCAATAATCCGACGCCGCTGGGCCGAATTGGACGGTTTCAAACATCACCGTCGGCACCAGATCGGCATCTTTTACAATCACACCTTTATAATCGTATGAACCTTTACCCACAAATAGTACATATTCCAGCGGATAACTTTGATCCCAATGCTCATAAACATAACGGATAAATTCTTTAATCGCTATTGGAGATTTAATTCCATCATTAAACGTATCGTATATATTTTCCACCGTCACGACGGCTACCCGATATCCCTGCCGTTCTTTTAACTCTTTCAACTTAAGCGTATTCTGATAAAACAGATCATGTGTGATCATTAAATAGTTGGCGCTATTTGCTGTGGAAAGCAGCGTTCCCGGGTTACCATCTCTTTGCCACGGCACAAAAGGGACAATGGCTTTAGGCTTCTTTTTGGCCTTTTCCGTGACAGCCACATATTCTGTATTGGGATTGAAAATTTGATCCTGAATTGAAACACCGTAACTGGAAAACTGGCCATCATTCACTAGGTTGATTTTTCCGTTTATAATTTTACTGACGCCTAATTTGTAAACTTCAATGTCCTTTGAACTGAAACCGTCTACGTTAATTTGAATGGTATCGCCGTAATTAATGTACGTATTGTTAAAAAACTCAGGATCTACGCGAAATTTGATAAAATCTTTATACGCCCTGTATTTCCTTAAGTAAGTGATTTCAAACCAATTTAACAAGATTATATCCGTAACCCCAGTCTGGAACATATCCACTTCCAGACGGTTGTTACCGTTTTCCAGGATCGACTGAGGCAGTTTTACCGCAGAATCCGCATTGCTTACAATGCGCATCTCCTGCCCATTCCATCCGTCGGAAGGTTTTACCTGGGCAACTAACTTGGATTTATCACCCCTTCCCCGGAGTTTTAGCTGGAACTGATGCCCGGATAAAGGATTGGTATCCTTACTATAAAAAGATTTTCCACGGAATACCGCTTTTATAACCACATCCGAGCCGGATTCGAACGGGTGCGGGACATAAAAATCGTAGGCCACGCCTTCCGGTGCACTGATCCCGGAATCGAAAAACCAGTGATCAAGCTCGTAAGCCGGTCGATTCAGCAAAGAGCGCGTTTCTCCGAAATGTTCGTAATGCCGGTCTTTTTCAAAATGCAATGTCTCGGTAAAGGCGTAAGGCGTAAATACGTAACCGCGCCCGGTATTCGCCAGGCCACCGCTCTCTTCGGTCAGACGCAGACCGCTGGTCGTACCCTCGGCGAGCCAATACACATTATCGTCCGTAAACGGATCGGCATACATATCTGGATATCGGTCTAAAAATGTTTTTTTGTTTTTTTCTCCCCAAAATTCAAAATAATCGTTTTCATCAAATGTACCGTCTTCTTCACCTTCAAATAAAATGGGAATTTCCCGACCTCTGTTAAACAACTTTAATTGTAGCGGATTGACCTGTTGCACAGGAAAACCCGCTTTAGACAAATCATCATAAGTTATTTTATAAAGCCCGTCTTCATTGATGATCAATTTAAAGATATCGCTTGCGGTGGATAGCAAAGAATTCATGGTGGTGTTTTTTTTCAGAGCGGCTTCGGG
>CAZJNP010000116.1:0-8052 GCA_964547355.1 uncultured Calditrichaceae bacterium | reverse complement strand
CTGTTCCTCTAAAGCAACCAACGTTTGGTTAATGGTTTCGTCCGTCTTTTTCCTGCTCAGAAAGTATTTTTTATCTTCTTTGATAATTCTTAACAGAAACTTTTCTTTGATTAATTGCTCCAACGCCTCGGACAACCGCGCGGGACTCCGAAAATAATACTTAATTAACTCCGCCATTTCAAAAACGCGCGCAGCGGAATATTCGAATCGAACCCGCAGTTGTTCAGCCAGTTCATGATTTTCTAATCTCTGAAACGCCTGTTGCCATTCCGAAGTTGTTTTTTTCAATTTCGGCGGATCGGTCATCAATACCCGGCCGCCAGCCACGGTAATCACCGGCGAAAGGCTGCGCACCAGCAGAGCGTCGCCGGGCGCGGCTACGGCCGGTTGCTGGAACTTCACGCGTAGATGGTAGCTTTCCCCCGGAGCCACAAAAGCGTCTTTTTCGAACCAATCGATGCGGGCCAAATATTCAGCGGTGCCCAGATGAATGCGCACCTGACTGTGCCTCTTTAGCTTAAATTTAAAATAATCGGTGGCGTGCACCAGTGCAAAAAGCTCCCGGGTAGTCTCCAGAGCGCCAGGTAGCGTCAATACCGCGCCACGCTGGATGTCTTCGGATTTGAACCCGGTCAGATTGATGGCTGCCCGCTGACCTGCTGCGGCTTTCTGCACCTCTTTCTGGTGCACCTGTATGCCGCGCACTCTTCCTTCCTGCATTCCGGGCAGGCTGACCACCTGACGGCCGATCTCGATGGAACCGGAAAGCACCGTACCTGTGACCACATCACCGAAACCGTGCACCACAAAATGGCGGTCGATGTGCAGCCGGAAAGGACGTTCGCTTTTATGGCGGCGGTGTGTTTCCACCTTTTTCAGCACCAAAGTGCGCAAAGCGTCCACGCCCGCGCCCGTTACCGCGGAAACCGGTACCACGGGAATTTCTCCATATCCCTGTTTCTGTAAAAAGTCTTCGATGTCCGCCTGAACCAATGTCTGCCATTCCTCATCCACCAGATCGATTTTATTGAGCGCTACAATGCCGTCGCGCACCCCAAAAAACTTCAGAATGTCAAAATGCTCTCTGGTCTGGGGCATAATGCCGTCATCAGCGGCAATCACCAGCAGAAAAAAGTCCACCGTACTCACACCGGCCACCATATTATGCACAAATTTTTCGTGGCCGGGAACGTCGATAATTGTGACGTCGTCTTTCCAGTAGGCAAAGCCAATATCGATGGTAATGCCGCGTTTTTTCTCTTCCGGAAGGCGGTCGGTTTCAATACCGGTCATAGCCCGGATAAGGGCTGTTTTACCGTGATCGATATGTCCGGCCATGCCAATGATGGTATGCTGCGTCATAGGCTGTTCCCTTAATACATAGGATCCCAAGGCGGAAGTTTAATCGCTTTCTGCTCAAGCGCATCAAGGACTTTTTTATCCAGAAAACGGCGCCGGATCACCAGGCGAAACGTGTAGTTGTCAAACCATGAATCGGTCATGATCAGGTAACCGTCGAATCCGGATTTTTCGCCCCAGCTGTTTTCAAGCAGCCATTTCACCGGTCGGCCGTCGGCGGCGGTATCCACACCCATGAGGGCCATTCCGTGTGAGGAGCCGCTTTCAAATGTGCGGATGCGCGCTGCTTTGGACATGCTAAAATCCACGCCGAACAGTGAAGAATAATCGTATTGATCCATCGCCAGGATGCCTTCTTCCCGGTTTAACTGCTTGCCCACATCACAGGAATAGTACATGGGTTCGTCGTTGAGTATGGATTTTTTAGCCGCTGTTTTCAACATTTCTATGGGAACGTTCACATATTTCCAGTTATGTCCTTCGTAACAGTTGCGGTCGTATTCGATTTCGTAAAGCTTGAAGTAGGGCCGGGACGGATCGTTCATCAGCATCACGTAATCGTCCAGCTGTGCCGTCACAAATTCGGAACAAAATTCTTCCGGGGTGTAGGTTTTAAGAGGCGTTAATTTACCATCTTCCCTCTCATACCGCCATTGGAACGATTTGGGTGGGATACCCAAGGCAATCGTCAGCATGCGGTACACTTCGGCCAGCATCTCGGTTTTCTTTTGGCGTAAAAAGGTTTCCGGTTTGTCTTTCCACTGTCGGATGCGGTAACCGTCTTTGCGCAGTTTACGCTGTAATAAGCGGCGTAACAATCGGGTATTTTCCGAATTGTAACTTTCCGGCATGGCCTGTTTGGGCACCGCGCCGTATTTTTTTATCAGATCCACCATCATATTCCATACGCCGCCGTCACCAATGGGGTTTTTGAACAGCCACTCTACCGTGCGGTCGTCGTCCGGTTTGTTCCTGTGCGCGATCATGGCTTCCAGAAACAGATTGGCCTTTTCCAGTTGATCGTAAAAAAAGAGATAGTTCTCGGAGAATTCAAAGGATTTCATTTTGTGTTCTTTGATGATGGACGGCCGCAGTACATTTAAGGCCGAAAACAGCCAGCAGCGTCCTGATGATTTTTGATTGGTAATGCCGTCAGTCTTAATGCGGTGCGCAAAATATTTATCGATCTTCCCCAGCCGATCGCGGTTTAAAGCCAGTTTGCGCAAATCGTTATTACTGGCTGCATTTACTACGGCTTTAAAGGAGGCGTCTTTATCCAACGAAGCTTCGATTTGACTCAGTATTTTGGCGTCTATTATTTTCCCCTGCTGTGCAAAGGAAACACACGCGTAGCTGAAAACAAATCCTAACACAACTGCAATTTTTAAATACATGAAGCTTCCCCTTCCTAATGTAGTTTAATCCGGCCGTATTCTGTTCAGGCAACGATTTCCGTTCCCTTAAAAAAATAGTTGATTTCAAAAACAGCCGAATCTTTTGAATCTGAGCCGTGCACCACGTTGCGTTCGATATTGGTGCCCATGTCTCTGCGGATGGTGCCGGGAGCCGCCTTGCGGGGGTCTGTGGCGCCCATCAGATCACGCCAGCGCTGGATGGCATCCGGCCCGGCTAAGGTCATCAATACCACCGGCCCGGAGGTCATATAGTTTACCAGATCCGCAAAAAAGGGTTTATCCCGGTGCACATAGTAAAATCCCTCCGCTTCCCGGGCGGTTAAATGCTGCATACGCATGGCAACGATGCGCAAACCTTCTTCTTCGATACGCGTTATAATCGCTCCGATCACTCCCTGGGCTACGCCGTCCGGTTTGATAATGGCCAGTGTTTGTTCCATATATATTATCCCTCCTGTCGTTTTTGCTTATCAATAAGTTTTTAGTTCCGGTTTGTAATTTGAGAAAATACAATCTAAATTCCATAAGAGTCAAACAAAAGGAAAGGCGACGGACATGAAAGTGCAATCGCTGGAATTTGGCCGGATTGTAATCGACAATCAAAGCTACTCCGAAGACATCATCATCGACAGAGGCCAGGTTTATCCACGCGAGAAGTCGGCTTCCCGGCGTTACAAAGGGCAATACGGACATACCCCTTTATCTGCAGAAGAGAATATCCCCTGGAACTGCAAACGCTTGATCATCGGGAGCGGGTTGTACGGCAGTCTGCCGGTAATGCCCGAGGTGAAGCAACGCGCGGCGGAATTGGGCGTGGAACTGGTGATTAAACCTACTGCTGAAGCGTTGCATCATTTAGACGAGGATAATACCAATTTCGTACTTCATCTGACCTGTTAGTCTGAAAAGGATTGCAAGCGGGAATAAAAAACGCCGCGGGGATCAGGCGATTCCCCGCAGCGCTCCCGGCCGTGATTCAATTGGAAGTTTTCGAACCGCTGATGGAGGTGGACATGTAGCCATTACCGTCGGCTGGCGTTTTAACGGTGATGGATATGTACACCTCCGGGGCCTCGAGACTATCGCCCGGCGCCCAGGTAAATGCAAATTCTGTGCGCCCCGGCCCCGAAACCTGAGTATCCAGCATCTGAATATTTACATCACCATAAAGCGTTCCGTCTGTAGCGGATACGGATATGGCACTACCGCCTACAATGGGGTAACCATACACGTCATGCACCTTATAGTTAAAATAAACCGGCGTGTTGGTGTCGTTGTACTGGAAAGTTGTGGGAGAAATTTCGATGGGTGCTGTTTCCGCGCTGAGTAATACATCCGTTTGAGTAGTAATTGTTTTTTTACCCAGCGTATCGGAAAACGTATGTGCCGTGATAATTGCAAAAGGATTGTTCACAGGGTCCGGAGGCAGCGGCAGGGCGCTGATAAAGCGAACGGTAGCTCTGCCCATCTCGTCGGTTACTGCTGCGCCTTCCACAATCCCGTAATCCGTACTAAAATACACAGAAGTGCCGGGTGCCACAGGGTTGCTGTATTTATCTCCCACAAAGGCCGTAATATTGTCGATAATACCAAAATGGACCCGTCCGGCAATATTCACTTTTTCCATGCTTACGCTGAAATGATCCGCATCCGGTAGGCCCCCATAGATTGCAATCCGGATTGGTGTGGTGCGGATCACCTGTCCCTTTACTTCCAACCAAGCCTGGATCTGAACGGCCCCGGCGACAATTCCGCTGTTCAGGATAGTATATGCATAACCATTCTGGGTTTCCATCGTTTCAGGAAACAGATATTCTCCACCCCCCGGCCCGTTGAGGATTTCAAAATGAACCGTGGTTTTATGTATTTCATCCACGGGTACGCCCTTGGAATCGGTCACCAGAAAATTGATGGGCGTGGTTTCTTTCAATCCGACCCCGGAAATATAAATATGCTCATCGAAAATGGAAACCACATGAATATGCGCGGCATCTCCGCTGGAGGTTACCGTGTCTGTTGGCGCCTGTATGGTATCCCCCTGAATTTTACTGAGCGTAATATCCTGCACCCGCACGAGTTCGCCTTTTTTAGCCAGTAGAACGACTTCTTTGGGCTCAAACCCCACTTTACTGGCAATAAGCTGAATAGATTGTTCATCCTCACTCAAGTCAACCGTCAACTGATAAGATCCGGAGGCATCTGTGGAGGTTTGGGCAAAAAATGTTTTTGCTTGAATCAGGGCGCCACTTACAGGCACCGCCAATTTATTCGCATCCAGATAAAACACTTTTCCGGATAAGATGGTATCATTGGTTTGAGTACTCGTTGTACAGGAAAAGATTCCCAGTATTACACTCAATAACAGGAAGGCAATCGATCTCACAATACCTCCTTCGGTTTAAATAAATTCCATGGATGTCACTTCCGGCGGAATGAGGTTATTTTGTCTCAATTCATCAATACTCTTTTGGAAGGTACGCATTCCGTATTCGGACCCGGTCTGAATGACAGAATTCAGTTGGAAGGTTTTCCCTTCACGGATCAAATTTCGAACCGCATCGGTAGCGGCTAAGATTTCCAATACAGCGATACGGTCTTCTTTCATCGCCATACGTACCAACCGCTGAGCGATAACCGCCACTAAACTGCTGGCCACCACTGTACGGACCTGCTGCTGCTGTTCGGCCGGGAAAATATTTATGATTCGGTCAACCGTTTCGGCGGCAGAATTGGTATGTAAAGTAGACAGTACTAAATGTCCGGTTTCCGCGGCGTGCAGTGCGTTGGTAATGGTTTCCAGATCGCGCATTTCGCCTACCAGAATCACATCAGGGTCCTCGCGCAGGCAACTACGCAAAGCCGTGGCAAAATCCGCCGTATGTGGCCCCACTTCCCGCTGGTGTATTAAGCTTTGGCGCGATTCATGAATATATTCAATCGGGTCTTCTATGGTGATGATATGCGCCCTCCGCTGAATGTTAATTTCGTGAATCATGGCTGCCAATGTTGTCGATTTCCCTGAACCGGTTGGTCCGGTTAAAAGAATCAACCCCTTTCGGTGTCTGGTAAACTGTTTGAGGATGTCCGGCATCTGCAATTCATCTAATGTTCGAATGTGATGAGGAATAATCCGAAAAGCGGCGCTGATCCCGTTCATATGTTTGTAAATATTAACGCGAAACCGGGAAAGACCCTCCAGATTCAATGCCACATCCACTTCCTGATTCGTTCTCAGCATTTGCCTTTGTTCGCTCGTCAGCTGAGACAGTAAATATTCCGTTAGCACTTCATTGTCAATGGGTGCCATATCCACTTTTTTCAATTCGCCCAGAATTCGCAGTACCGGTGGCATACCGCTACTAAAATGAACGTCGGACGCATTCTGTTTTACCGCAAAAGTGAGAACTTTTTCGAATAAACTTTCCACCTACAGGTTCCTTCTCTACTACTCCTGCGTAATGATTTTCGTCGTTATGAAAATCAATAAATCGCTTTTTTGCTTTTTTACTGACGTGTGTTTAAAAAGGTAGCCTAAAATCGGAATATCGCCCAATAACCATATTTTATTTACGGTTTTGGTTTCAGTCTCTTTGATTAATCCCCCTATCGCCAGGGTCTCTCCGTCTTTAAGGCGCACTGTGGTGCGAATTTCCCTGCGCGAGGTGATGGGTTGCGGTGCGTCGGCGGAACCGGTGTAACCGATAATTTCCTCCATTATGGGATGTACATTTAAAGTGATGTAACCGTTATCACCAATATGGGGGATAACTTCCAGCGTCATACTTACATCTTTTTCTTTGTAGGAATAAAGGTCGCCCGAGATGCCGCGTGAGATTTCCGGGATAGGAATAGTGGTGCCCATCCGAATCACGGCTTTTTTATTGTTCATTGCGCTGACGGTGGGTTTGGCAATCAGACGGGAATTGGCGTCCTGTGCAAGTATTTCCAAAGTAGCCTTTAATTGGTCAAACGCTAAAATCCCAAGGTTCAGGTTTTCAATATTATTTGGCAGATCATACCACGCGGAAAGAATGGTTTGCTGATCGCCCTGGCTGGTTTGAGCATCGCCGATGGGAGCGGTCGATTCCGCGCCCATCATTCTTACCGTGACGCTTTTGGGAAGGTCTAAACCCACTCTTTTTTCATCGCCGATAAATTTTTCCACCAGACGAACCTCTATCTGGAGCTGCTTCTCAGGCTGATCCATTGTCTGGATGACCTGAGCAATCCGTTGTAACTGCTCATGCAGATCGCTGACCACGATGATATTGGAGCGTTGCAATTTTTCATTCGTTTCTGTTTCGGAAAGCAACGGTTCAATCCTTCCTCTGGAAGAAAGCAAAGGTTGTATAGCCTTTTTTAAATGAAACCCGTCAATATATTTAAGATTGAATACTTTGGTTTCAAGATCACCATCTAAAACCAGGCTCAAAGGTTTTACAATGATTACATTATTCCCCATTACATAGTGGTAACCCTGTGATTTCAGAATAGCATTAAGAGCGGCTCCTAAAGGTACATTATTCAGGCTCGAAGTAACGGTGCCCCTTACTTGCCCACTGATGGTAATATTCAGTCCATATTGCTGAGCTAAAATCCGCACAGCTCGTTCCAACGGGGTATTTACGAAGCTGGTGGAAATTTTTTGCTCAAGCCTTTCCGCATTGTTTTGGGCAAATAAGGACAAAGTGAACAACAACACTACGCAAAGTGCCCAAGTTGTTTTTGTGATTCGCATCAGGCTCTCCTTAATACGGCTTTAAAACCAATGTTATCTTCTTTTTCCCATTATCTAATATTACGCTTTTTTTTGTTATCTTCAGCACCTGATATCCGGCAATGATATCGCCTTGTTTCACGATTTTATCATTAATCAGTGCAATAGCACTCCCGCCTTTGATACTAATAGCCAGCAGTTCAAAAGTTTGACCTTTGATGACTTTGCGATAGGATGCTGTTTTCTTTGGTTTGGCAGCCACAAAGATGAAAAAGGGATCTTTCCCCCATTTTTGCAAGTATTCGCTTTGTAGTGGATCGGTGCTTTCTTCCGTTACAGTTTGGACTGAATCGGTTCCCGTTGCTGCTGTATCTTCAGTACTTGCTCCTGAATAAAAACTTTTATATGTGTCCAGATTGCTGAAAATATCATATATGGCGTAGATAAGCACAATACCTAAAAGGATTAACAATCGTTTTTGACTCTTGGTAAGCTGCAAGTCTCCTCCCGCTAAAATTCATTCCAGGTATAAAGAACGGCATTGATTTTTGCATTTAATAT
>CAZJNP010000115.1:0-8109 GCA_964547355.1 uncultured Calditrichaceae bacterium | reverse complement strand
AAAGTTCTGATGCTTGGCTTTATGAATCAGAAGGCCTACGAAAAAACACTCAGCGAAGGCAAAGTTACCTTCTGGAGCCGCAGTAAAAACAGATTGTGGACAAAAGGAGAAACCTCCGGCAATTTTCTGGTGGTAAAGGAAATTTTAGCCGATTGCGACAACGATACGCTATTGATTAAAGCTCTGCCGCAGGGACCGGTCTGCCACACAGGCAGCGATACTTGTTTTGACGAAATCAACGGAACCGATATTTCCTTTCTGTCTGATTTAGAACAGATTATCCGCCGGCGACGAGACGAGCAACCGGAAAATTCCTATGTGGCTTCCTTATTCAAAAAGGGCACGCCTAAAATTGCCCAAAAAGTAGGCGAAGAGGCCACAGAAACAATTATCGAAGCCATGCGCGGAAATAAAAAAAGTTTTATCGCCGAAGGCGCCGATTTAATCTTCCATTTTTTAGTGCTTCTGGTTGACCAGGGCATTTCACTACAGGAAATTGCAGAAGAGCTGAAAAAACGTCACAAAAAAGCAGGAGAAAAACGTGGCTAAACAAGACAAAATTCCCGTTGCGGTTTTAGGCGCCACCGGAAGTGTGGGGCAAAAATTCATCCAACTGTTAGCGAATCACCCTTTCTTTGAAATAACGGAAGTATCCGCATCCGAGCGTTCGGCAGGAAAACCCTATGCCGAAGCGGTGCAATGGATTTTACCCGGTAACATTCCGGAAAGCGTGGCTATGTTGCCCGTTAAAGAAAGCGCTCCTCCTTTAAAATCCAAATTCGTTTTCTCCGGTCTTGACTCTTCCGTGGCCGGCCCCATAGAAAGCGCCTTTGCCGAAGCGGGATATATCGTTATTTCCAACGCGAAAAATCATCGTTTTGACGAAACCGTGCCGTTGCTCATTCCGGAAGTGAATCCCGAGCATCTGGAACTTTTAAATTACCAACCATATGGAAGCGGCAAAATAATTACAAATCCCAATTGTTCCACCATCGGGTTAACCATGGCTTTAAAGCCCCTGCAAGATGCCTTTGGTCTGGAAGCGGTAAATGTCACCACCATGCAGGCCATATCCGGCGCCGGCTTCCCCGGCCTGTCCGCTCTTTCTATTTTGGACAATGTGATACCGCATATTTCCGGCGAAGAAGAAAAGCTGGAACGCGAGCCCTTGAAAATTTTAGGTAAATTAAACGAGAAAAGAATCACTCCGGCGGAGATAACCATCGACGCGCAATGCAACCGAGTGGCTGTCCGCGACGGCCATACGGAATCGGTTCAGGTTACTTTTAAACAAAAACCAACGGCGCAGGAAATTATTCGCTGCTGGCAGGAGTTTTCCGGCCTGCCGCAGGAACTCAACCTGCCCCTGGCGCCCAAACAGCCCCTAAAATATTTTGACCGCCCGGACTACCCCCAGCCCAATTTACACGCCATGCTGGATAACGGAATGACCGTAAGCATCGGCGGTTTGCGCCCTGCGCGATTGTTTGATTTTAAATTTACCGTACTCTCACACAACACCATACGCGGAGCCGCCGGCGGCGCTATTTTATGCGCGGAATTACTGGCGGTGAAGGAGCGAAGCGACGATTTAGCGTAACTGTTTACTTCTCCTTAAAATCGGGAGTAGAATAAATAACCGGCAGATTAAAAACACCCGCTGAATTCCAATGCGGGTGTTTCTTTCGATCTGTTTTTGTATATTTTCTCATTTATTTGTATTTTTATTTGACTCATAAAAAACCATCTCCTATATTACACGCCAAAAAAAACACAGTGAACGCATGATGCACATAAAAGATAACATGAAATTCGTTGACCCCACCAAATACCCACAAACGTTGTTTGTGCAATCGCATCTTTTCCGACGATCTTAGCCGCCTTCCTATCATCGCATATTTGTTAATATTAATCACATCATTCGGAAACATAATGAACGGAGTCGTTATGACCGGCAGAGAAAAAGTACATATTCTCGTAGCCAACGAATCGCATTTGCACTTTGCTACGGTTATCAGTCAAGTTATTGCAGAATCAGCCCAAAACCGGGGAACCGGTATTGCACAACGTACACCGGAATATATCCGGGAAAAAATTATCGACAACAAGGCAATTATCGCCATAACGTCAGATAATGATTTTGCGGGATTTTGTTACATCGAATCCTGGGGACCCGAAAAAGATTTCGTAGCCAATTCTGGTTTAATCGTCGCACCGCAATTCCGCAAAATGGGGCTGGCCAAACTGATCAAGAAAAAAGCTTTTGAGCTGTCACTACAAAAATTTCCCAACGCCAAACTTTTCGGCATTACCACCAGTCCGGCGGTAATGAAGATCAATTATGAACTCGGTTATCGGCCGGTTTCATTCGCAGAGCTAACGGATGACCAGGATTTTTGGGCCGGGTGCAAAAGCTGCGTTAATTACGATATTTTACAGCGCACCGACCACAAATTCTGCCTGTGTACGGCCATGTTATTTGATCCGCAAGAAAAACAGCAAAAAGAAACGGAAGAATATGTCGAACAAGAAAAAAGTAGTGTTAGCATTTAGCGGCGGCCTGGATACTTCCTACGCCGTTGTTTATTTTGCTAAAGAAAAAAATTTAGACGTCTATACGGTAACCGTAAACACCGGCGGTTTCAGTCAACGGGAGCTCGCTGCATTAGAAAAACAGGCGTTGCGACTGGGCGCTATTAAGCATTTAAACATCGATATTTCACACCAATTTTATCGGGAGTGTATTCGTTTTCTACTATTTGGAAATGTACTCAAAAATCACACCTATCCCCTTTCTGTCAGCGCGGAGCGTGTTTTTCAAGCCATGGCTTTGGCGGATTATGCCAAATCGATTAACGCCGATTACATCGCTCACGGCAGCACCGGCGCGGGCAACGACCAGATTCGCTTTGACATTTTTTTTCACATCCTGATTCCACAGATCGACATCTTAACTCCGATTCGCGACCAACAGCTTTCAAGGGAAGAAGAAATCAGCTATCTCAAGCAAAAAGGAATCCAGTTAAATTGGGAAAAAAGCGAATACTCCATTAATCAGGGACTTTGGGGCACCAGCATTGGCGGTAAAGAAACCCTGACCTCGCATTTACCTTTGCCGGAATCGGCCTATCCCAACAAAGTGCGCGCAACGGATTCCAAACACTTTACGATTAATTTTAAACAAGGTGAACTCGTCGGGTTTAACGATTTAACCTTTAATGATCCTGTTCAAGCAATCCGGGAACTCAACGACCAACTGGCTCCGTTCGGCATAGGGCGCGATATTCATATTGGCGATACCATTCTTGGCATAAAAGGAAGAGTGGCGTTTGAAGCTCCGGCAGCAATACTTTTAATCAAAGCGCACCAGACTCTGGAAAAACATGTGTTAACCAAATGGCAGATTCACTGGAAGGATACATTAGCCAACTGGTATGGGATGTGGCTGCATGAAGGTCAGTTTCTAGATCCGGTAATGCGGGACATCGAAAAAATGCTGGAGAATTCTCAAAAAAACGTCACCGGCTCGGTTTTTGTGGAAGTGGCGCCACATTATTTTAAAATCAACGGCATTAAAAGCAAACATGATTTAATGCATTCTTCTTTTGGCACCTACGGAGAAATGAATTCAAGCTGGAGCGCTGAAGAAGTACGAGGATTCGCCAAGCTTCTGGCCACCCAGAGTAAAATTTACTATCAGGTAAACGGAAGTTCAGACCATGATTAAAGCAGGAATTATCGGCGGGGCCGGTTATACCGGCGGCGAATTAATTCGAGTGCTCCTCAACCATCCGGATTGTGAAATTGCTTTTATTCACAGCCGTAGTCAGGCCGGCAAACCATTACATCACGTTCATACCGACTTAATCGGCGAAACCGACCTAAAATTTACAGACCGGTACAATAAGGATGTTGATGTCGTTTTTTTATGTCTGGGACATGGTGAATCCGCTCCATTTTTACAGGAAGCCGACCTTCCCGACCACCAACGCATCATCGATTTAAGTCAGGATTTTCGTTTAAATCCGGAAAGCGGCTTTATCTACGGACTACCGGAATTAAACAAGACCGCCATCAAACAGGCCCGGCGCGTTGCCAATCCTGGCTGTTTTGCCACCGCTATTCAATTGGCGCTTTTACCTTTAGCCCGGGCCGGTACACTAAACGATCCCATCCACATTTCCGGTATTACAGGCTCCACCGGAGCGGGACAAAAGCATTCGCAAACCAGCCATTTTAGCTGGCGCTATTCTAATATTTCCCTTTACAAAGCGTTTACGCACCAGCATCTAAAGGAAATCCGGCAGTCCCTCGCTTTCGTTTCAAATCAGGCGGTTCCGCCCATTTATTTTTTACCCCACCGCGGAAATTTTACCCGGGGAATTCACATAAGCGCGTACACCCAAATCCATCGTTCCGAGCAGGAGCTTATAACCTTATTTAAAGAATTTTACCAGTCGGAGCCCTTTGTTGTGGTGAGCGAGACGATCCCCGATTTAAAACAGGTGCTTAACACCAACAAAGCCGTTTTGCACGTACAAAAGCACGACCAAACAGCGCTGGTGGTATCGGTAATAGACAATCTACTTAAAGGAGCGGTTGGTCAGGCCCTCCAAAACATGAATCTTATGTTTGGACTGGACGAAACCAGCGGTTTGAGATTAAAGCCACAAGGTTTTTAAAGATGAAGGACCTCTTAACGGTTGTTAAACTTGGCGGTCAAATTATTGACCATCCTGAAAAATTAGATCGTTTTTTAGATCAATTCATACAGCTTTCCGGGGCTAAAATACTTGTACACGGCGGCGGGAAGGTGGCTTCGCAGGTCCTTCGGCAAATGGGCATTGAGCCCCAATTACATAATGGTCGGCGCATTACGGATTCCGATACGCTAAAGGTTGTACAGATGGTCTATGGCGGAATGATTAACAAAAATTTAGTAGCTTTATTACAAAGCAAAAATTGTCCGGCTGTCGGGCTAAGCGGCGTGGACGGCAACATTATCCTTGCCCGCAGGCGCCCTATAAAAGAGATTGATTTTGGTTTTGTTGGCGATATAACAGCGGTAAACACGCACGCTCTTTTATTACTTTTGCACGGCAACCTGATTCCGGTAATCGCTCCCTTAACACACGACGGCAAGGGACAGATTTTGAACACAAATGCCGACACCATTGCTTGCGCCCTGGCTTCCGCACTGACGCAGCACTTTACCGTCCGTCTGATTTTTGCTTTTGAAAAGCCGGGCGTTTTAGGTGCTGACGGGAATGAGAATTCCATGATTTCAGAGCTTACGCCGGAATTGTATCAAAAATACAAACAGAACCAAATGATTCGCGACGGCATGCTGCCGAAAATCGACATGGCTTTTTCCGCCTTAAAAGCCGGCGTTCAACGGGTGCAAATCACAGCATATCATACCATAAACAACGCATCATCCGGGACGGCGGTAATCTTAAGGTAAAACACAAATGACCAATCAAACACTCAAAACACAAGCTATTGACCTTTTAATCCGGCTAATTGAAACGCCTTCCGTTAGCGGATCGGAGAACGGTACGGCCGAGATCATCTATAATTTTTTGCAATCGCAACACATTCCGGCTTTTCGTAACAACAACAACGTGTGGGCCTACAACCGCCATTTCGATCCCGGGAAACCGACGCTGCTGCTTAACTCCCATCACGATACGGTAAAGCCCAACGCGGGCTGGACGGTTGATCCGTTCAAGGCCATCGTTTCTGCGGACAGGATCACCGGCCTGGGTAGTAACGACGCGGGGGCTTCGCTGGTTTCCTTGCTTAGCGCATTCAGCTATTTTTATGGTCGAAGCGATTTATCCCATAATTTAGTGATATTGGCAAGCGCTGAAGAAGAAACCAGCGGCCCCAAAGGCATAGACAGCGTTTTGCCTGAACTTAAATCCTACCATATGGCTATTGTGGGCGAGCCAACCGGTATGCAAATGGCCATTGCAGAAAAAGGACTCATCGTCATGCACTTATTAGCCAAAGGCGTAGCAGGTCATGCCGCGCGAGGCAACGGTGTCAATGCCATCGAAAAAGCAATCACCGATATTCAATGGTTTCATTCCTATAAATTCCCTAAAGAATCTAAGCTTTTAGGCCCCGTACGAATGACCGTGACCGGCATCGAAGCCGGCATTCAGCACAATATTATTCCGGATCGCTGTACTTTTATGGTGGACATTCGCTCTACCGACGCTTATTCTAACAAAGAAATCATTGAAATAATTAAACAGCATATCGATTCGGAAATAATACGCTGCACGGAGAACCTTAATCCTTCGTCAATTCCGAAAGACCACCTTATTGTAAAATCAGCCAAAACTTTGGGTATTCCTCTTTTTGCATCTCCCACGCTTTCAGATCAGGCGCAGATTCCTGTGCCTTCGGTAAAAATCGGTCCGGGGCTGTCGGAACGTTCACACACCGCTGACGAATTTGTTTTAATCGAAGAAATTCATAACGGAATTGATCTGTATATCCATTTGCTTGAAACAATATTAACGGAAAAACCATCCCATGAAAACGACGAATAAAAAACTTTGGTCTGCACAACAGCAAATCCCTGAAATCATCGAACGCTTCACCGTGGGGCAGGATCGGGAATTAGACTTGGCATTGGCTGAATTTGATGTTTTAGGATCCATTGCTCACATTACGATGTTACAAAAAGTCGGTTTGTTAACGGAAGACGAGTTTAAATCATTAAAAAAAGAACTCAAAAACCTGTACACTATTATTAAAAAAGGGGAATTTGTTATTGAAAACGGCGTAGAAGATGTGCATTCTCAGGTTGAGCTTTTTCTAACGAAGAAATTGGGAAATATCGGGCAGAAAATTCATACCGGGCGTTCCCGAAATGATCAAATTTTGCTGGATTTACGTTTGTTCATTCGAGATCAAATTAAAAATTTAACTCAGCACACAAAACAATTGTTTGATGTTTTAATGGATTTAAGCGAAAAGTATAAAGATGTTTTACTGCCCGGCTATACGCATTTTCAAATTGCCATGCCTTCTTCGTTTGGACTGTGGTTTACCGCCTATGCCGAAAGTCTTGTGGACGATCTCTGGCAGTTATGGGCCGCGTTTAAAGTCATTAATAAAAATCCCCTGGGCTCCGCGGCCGGTTACGGTTCTTCTTTCCCTTTAGACCGCCATGAAACCACGCGTTTACTTGGCTTTGATGCGTTGAATATCAACTCCGTTTACGCCCAAATGGGACGAGGTAAAAGCGAGCGTGTGAGCGCTCAGGCGCTCTCCTCTTTTGCAGAAACGCTTTCCAGAATGGCCATGGACGTTGTTTTGTATCTTTCGCAAAACTTTGCTTTTATCTCCTTTCCTGAATTTTTAACCACCGGATCCAGCATCATGCCCCATAAACACAATCCCGATATTTTCGAACTCATCCGGGCCAAATGTAATCGCCTAAAAGCCTTACCAAATGAATTCATGTTAATTACGGCGAATCTTCCTTCCGGCTACCACCGTGATTATCAAATATTAAAAGAACATTTTTTGCCTGCGTTTCCTGAATTACTAAACTGCCTGGAATTACTGCGTTTTGCTCTGCCCCATATTCAAGTACAAAAATCCATTTTAGAAGAAGAAAAATACAAATATCTTTTCAGTGTGGAAGCCGTTAACAAATTAGTCCAAAACGGAACACCTTTCCGCAAAGCTTATCATGCCATTGCGGACGAAATAAATTCAGGAGAATTTACCACACCCACCGGGATTAAATACACGCATACCGGCAGTCTGGGAAATTTAGGTAACCAGGAAATTAAAAAATCAATGGATGAAATCTTAGCTCAATTCAGGTTCGACCGCATGGAATCCTCGCTCCGGTCGCTGCTGAAATGAGAAATTAGTTTGTATTTCCATTGCCGTAGAGATTACGGTTCACGCATCATTTTGAAGGGGTTAAGCTTAAACTATTTTTCCCCAACCCGGCAAACATTTTGAAAATATTGTTTATTATTCTGCACCCAATTGTAGAATATTCTCCAATCCTGGGCCATTCATATTAAAAGTTCCTCACATGTCGGTTCTATTGCCCTCCTCTAACTCACTTTAAAT
>CAZJNP010000114.1:0-8138 GCA_964547355.1 uncultured Calditrichaceae bacterium | reverse complement strand
ATGTTTAAGAAATTAAAGGTATACGCCGGGCCCGACCATCCGCATCAGGCGCAGCAACCAATAGATTTAGATTTGAAATAGGAGTCTATGAATGGAAGTTTACCTGTCAATAGGAAGAAGAAAAAACGCAGTAGCTCGCGTTCGGATGACGCCGGGAAGCGGTAAGTTTGTTATTAATGGTAAAGAAGGCCTTCTGGAGTACTTCAAACGCGAAACGTTAATTATGGACATCGAACAGCCCTTAGAGTTAACCGATAATATGGGCAAATTTGATTTTCATGTTCGTTTGGACGGCGGCGGTTTGAGCGGCCAGGCTGGAGCGTTACGATTGGGCATTGCCCGCGCTCTATTAGCCTACAGCGAAGACTACCGCAAGCCATTGCGTCAGAGCGGTTTTCTTACCCGCGATCCCAGAGAAACGGAACGCAAAAAATACGGTCAGCCCAAAGCCCGTAAACGCTTCCAGTTCTCCAAACGTTAAAAATCAGGCCAGAATATTCTGGCTTTTTTCTTGTTTTTAAATAAATCACGCACATCGGTTGTTGTCGTTCCGGGTGTCCCGTTTTTTGGCGGGATCGTAACGATGAAAATAAACCGGTGGAGGTTAAACCCAAAAGATCAAAGGAGTTTGTATGCCATCCGTAACACTAGAACAGTTACTGGCCGCCGGAGCTCATTTCGGCCATTTGACCCGCCGTTGGAATCCCAAAATGAAAGAATATATTTTCATGCAGCGTAACGGGATTCATATCATCGATTTAAAGAAAACTCAGGCAGCGCTGGATAAAGCCATCGAAGCCGTGAAACAGGTAGTAAACGAAGGCTACGATGTGCTTTTTGTGGGAACAAAGCAGCAGGCCAAAGAAATCATCGCCGCGGAAGCGCAGCGCTGTAATCAATTTTATGTAGCCCACCGCTGGCTGGGCGGGATGCTCACCAATTTTTCCACCATTAAAAAATCGATCAAGCATTACAAAAATTTGCAGAAAATGAGCACCGACGGTACGTATGAGAAGATTACCAAAAAAGAACGGCTGATGATTGAGCGGGAAAAAGAGAAAATGCAGCGCGTACTGGGCGGTATCGAAGAGATGAAAAGGCTGCCGGGCATCGTGTTTATCGTAGATACTAAAAAAGAATACATTGCCGTAAACGAAGCCCGTAAAATGAACATTCCCATCATCGCAATGGTGGATACCAACGCAGATCCCACGGTGATCGATTATCCCATTCCGGCTAATGACGACGCCGCCAAAAGCATCAGTCTGATCACCAGTAAAATTGCGGACGCTATCATCGAGGCTAAGCAAAAAGTGAACGAGCAAAAAGCCCTGGCGGAAGCCGCAGATAAAGAAAAAGAGGGCGGCAAAGAAGAAAAACCGAAAAAAGCAACCAGAGCAAGAGCGAAAAAGGAGTCAAACTAATGGCAGAAATTACTGCAGCAATGGTTAAAGAACTGCGCGACAAAAGCGGCGCAGGCATGATGGATTGTAAACGTGCGCTTCAGGAATCTGAAGGCGATTTCGATAAAGCATTGGAAGTTTTACGTAAAAAAGGTATTGCCAAAGCGGCCAAACACGCCGGACGCGAAGTAAAAGAAGGGATCGTTACATCTTACATCCACCCCGGCAGCAAGCTGGGCGTGCTGGTAGAGATTAACTGCGAAACCGATTTTGTGGCCAATACCGACGAGTTTAAAAATTTTGCTAAAAACGTTGCCATGCACATCGCCGCATCCAGCCCCATCGCGGTACGCCGCGAAGACCTTGATCAGGATGTGGTCGAAAAAGAAAAAGCCCTCTTTCGGGAGCAGGCTTTGGAATCGGGCAAACCGGAACATATCGTGGATAAAATCATTGAAGGGCGCATGGAAAAATACTTCCAGGAAGTCTGCATATTGGAGCAGCCTTATGTACGCGATCCGGATAAAACCATTAACGATCTGGTTACCGAAACCATTGCCAAGGTTGGCGAGAATATTAACATTAAGCGCTTTGCCCGTTTCAGAATCGGGGAATAATTCCTTATGTCCAGCCCAAAACCGGTTTATAAAAGAATTTTGTTAAAACTGAGCGGAGAGTCTCTGGCCGGTGACCAAAAAACCGGCATCTCTCCATCTGCGTTGCAGTATTTTGTCCATGAGATTAAAAAAGCCCATATGCTGGGTATTGAAATCGGTTTGGTCTTGGGTGGCGGCAATCTGTTCCGCGGGCTGTCGGAACAGGCGGCCCGTATGGAGCGTACGACGGCCGACCAGATGGGCATGCTGGCTACGGTGATTAATTCGTTAGCGCTTAAAGACACGCTGGTCCAGGCTGGAATCCCTGCCCGCGTGCTGACGGCAACTCAGATGAACGCCTTTGCTGATTATTACATTAGCGATAAAGCAGAACAATATTTATCCCGGGGCGAAGTAATTCTAATCGCCGGTGGTACCGGGAATCCATATTTCACCACAGATACAGCCGCCGTGCTGCGGGCTGTGGAGATCAAAGCGGATGTGGTGATCAAAGGTACGCGTGTGGACGGTGTGTACAACGCCGATCCCGAGAAAGTGGAAGACGCGGTAAAGTTTGACCGCCTGTCCTACATGGAAGTGATCAAACGCGGTCTTAAGGTAATGGATATTACTGCAATTACACTGGCCATGGATAACCAGTTACCGATTCTGGTGTTTAACTTTGGCATAGAGGATAATTTAAAGCGGGTTGTTTTGGGGGAATCGGTAGGTACTAAAGTGCAGGGGTGAATTATGGGAACAAAAGAGTTGTTAAAAGACGCGCGTCACCGTATGGACAAAAGTGTCGAAAATTTTGTGAACGAATTGTCAAAAATCCGGACCGGAAGAGCAACACCAGCCCTGTTGGATGCGGTAAAGGTTGATTATTACGGTCAAAAAGTACCGGTGAATCAGGCGGCCACCATTAGCGTTCCGGAACCGCGCCTGATTATGGTTCAGCCCTGGGAAAAAAGCATGCTGGCCGAAATAGAGCGTGCCATATTAAAAGCCGATTTGGGATTGAATCCCAGCAACGACGGCAACGTGATTCGCATCCCTATCCCTCAACTGAGTGAAGAACGCAGAAAAGACCTGGTTAAACTGGTGCACAAATTCGCCGAAGAAGCGCGCATTGCGATCCGTAACGTGCGCCGCGACGTGAACGATCATCTCAAAAAGATGGAGAAAAATCACGAAATCTCTGAAGATGAGCTGAGCGTCGAGCTGGAAAATGTGCAGGAGATGACCAACGAGCACATCAAGAAAATCGATGAAATCATGAAAAATAAAGAAACGGAGCTGATGGAAGTTTAAGCACCGTAGCGCCTTTGTTTGAATCGTTTGTAACTATTCAGACTTTTTTTCGGCAGGATAAACGGGATTGTATATACCCTGTTTATCTTGCTTATCTTCCGTACCCCCACTTTTTCCCGTTTTAATACAATTTTTTTCTATTAATAAACCAGAAAAGTACATCGGAGCTTTCACGGTCGATTATTTTAATTGATTGAAACTTTGAACCACAGGGCGGTGACCTGCGAGAGCATAGAAAATAACTCCCAATTGGTATCCGCGGCCTTCATGGCTGTGTTTTGTATAGTTCGTAACACCGGTAGAAGTCCCCTTTCTGGCTCTGTTTTGGAATCCACAAGTGTACCGTAGTTTTACGCCTGCACCTACCATTGAATGGTTATTACCTATGATCGCAATCAAAATATCCCGCTTTATTATCAGTCCGTGGAAAAAGGACTTGACTTAACGGATTGTAAATCTTAAATTTCAGATCACTTTTTATTAAGATATAAGAGGAAAAGCCTATAAAACGTTTGTTAAAGGATCAGTTGTTTTACATAAGTGATTTGAAATAATAGAGTGGACAGGTCTACCTTTAACAAACGTTTGGCGGGTGAAAATAATAAGCCGGTTATATTGGATTAAGGTAGAAAGTCCAGATAATCGGTTTTTTTATTTTGGAGGAAAAAATATGAAGCGTTTCATCGCAATCATCGCGTTGGCCGTATGGATACTGATTCCTGTTGATTTAGTACACGCTCAAGGAGAGGCGGCCGTACCTTTTTTACTGATTTCTCCGGGTGCGCGTAACGGCGGTATGGGTGAAGCCGGTGCCGCTCTGGTGAATGACGCCACCGCAGTCTATTGGAATCCGGCCGGGTTGGCTTTTCAGTACGAAGACCCGGAAGTGGATCGCCCCAGAGAAATTTCCTTTATGCACGCCAAATGGCTCCCACAGTTTAACTTTAGCGATCTGTTTTACGATTACATGGCCGGACGCATGTACGTGGAAGACATCGGTATGATCGGCGGCAGCATCACTTTCTTAAATCTGGGTAAAAATATTTGGACCGACGAGCAAGGAAATGAGCTTGGCACTTTTGATTCCTTTGAGTACGCAATTACGCTTTCGTATGCCACCAAATTAAAAGAAAATCTGGGCATCGGCATCAACGCCAAAATTGTCCAGAGTAATCTGTCCGATGTCAGCGTGGGTGCGGAAGATCGCCAGGGTAAAGCGACTGCTTTTGCCGTGGATCTGGGCATGCTCTGGACCCCGGGCTACGAGTTTCTGCAAAACCGGCTTAATCTCGGTTTTAATTTGGCCAACTTCGGCCCCAAAGTGACATATATCGACCGGGCGCAAGCCGACCCCATGCCTACCAATCTGCGTATGGGACTGGCCTACAAAGCGTATGATGACGGCTTTAACAGCATCACGGTGGTCTATGATCTCAACCGCTTGCTGGTCGTCAAATACAAAGACGGGACTTCGGACAACGTGGTAAAAGCGGTCTTTTACTCCAGTTGGGTGAATGGAACCCTGAGTGATCGCTTGCGCCGCTTTACGCATTCCATTGGTCTGGAGTACAAATACGGTACGTTGATTGCTCTGCGCGCCGGTTATTTTTACGAAGACCCGGATTTTGGCGCCCGAAAATTCGCCACCTTTGGCGCCGGCATCGGGTTTAATATCTTCGCCATTGATTTCAGCTACATTTCCGCAGCGGAAGACCATCCGCTTTCCGATACCATGCGGTTCTCGATCGCGGTCAAGTTTTAGTAATTGTTTCCAGGGAGTCTGATAAGGCTCCCTGTTTTTTTAGCTTTGCGATGCATGAACCGCCAGGAAACAACAATTCCCCGCATATTTTGCGATTATAAAAGAGAGTCCAAATGCACAGGAAAAGAATTCTGTTAAAGTATATGAATATCCGTTTTAGTCGTCAGGATTTTCTGTTTGCACGTCATTTTAATCTGCTGGTTCTCATGAGTCTGTTAATCTTCTTTGCGAATCTACGCTCCGCAACCACACCGGATACGCTGCGTATTTGCGCTTTGCGGGTAGAGTTTCAGCAAGATTTTAGCGACTTAACCACCGGCAACGGCAAATTTATGATCGACACGGTCACCACCGACCCGTATGCCGTGGACCCGGCACCTCATAACCGGCAGTATTTTGTAGATCAAATTCAGGCAGCGGCCAACTATTTCAAAAAGGTCTCCGGGGGGAAGCTGACGGTGGTCGGCGACGTGTTCCCCGCGGCGGAAAACGAGGCTTTCCTTTTGCCCCAGGCCATGCCCGATTACAATCCTAATACAACCAACCAGGCTATCAATTTAGGGATTGCCAAATTATTCCGCGACGCGGTACAGGCGGCGGATGCTTCGCAGGAGGACATCGATTTTTCGCGCTACGATCTGGTGGTGGTGTTTCATGCCGGCGTGGGGAAGGATGTGGAAATCGGTTACGATACCACGCCGCAGGATATTCCTTCCCTGTACCTGAACGAGGATTTTCTGAAACAAACCCTGGGCAGCGGCTTCGACGGCATCCCCGTTAACGACGGGACGCAGCACATCCGCTACGGCATTGTTTTGCCGGAAACCGAAAATCAGGAAGGCTACCAGATCGCGCTCACCGGCATGTTTGTCTCCAATATCGGAAGCCATCTCGGCTTGTATGATTTGTTCAGCCCTACGACCCAGCGCACGGGTATCGGACGTTTCGGGTTGATGGACGCAGGGCTGTTAAATTTGAACGGCCTGGTGCCTGCTCCACCCTGCGCCTTTTCCCGGCAGTTGTTGGGCTGGGACGAGCCCCTGCTGGTGTCGCAACCGCAGGACAATATCCGCCTGGCCCGGCTGGGCAGCCCAAAGGCGCAGCAGGAACCAACCATGGCGCGCATTCCGATCAATGAAGACGAATACTATCTGGTGGAATACCGTGGCGACGTTAAGGTAAACATCGATTCCCTTTACGCTGTGGTGTACGAGCAAAAACAGGAACCGCCTACCTATCTGGAAATTTTGAAACGCTTTTACGGCGATAAAATAGAAATCGGTCCCAGCGGCGTGCTGATCTCGGTGGCCGACTACGACTGGGGACTGCCAGGTGCAGGTATTTTGATCTGGCATATCGACGAACGTGTCATCCGGGAAAAGGGCCCGGAAAACCGCATCAACGACGATCCCGACTACCGGGGCGTCGATCTGGAAGAAGCCGACGGCTCCCAGGACATCGGCCAGCTCTATTCCATCCTGGAAGCAGGATTCCAGAAAGAGCTGGGCTGGTTCGCCGATTTCTGGTTCAAAAACAGACCATATTATATGGAAGGATTTGAACTGTATCAGAATGAATTCTCGGATCGCACCGCGCCCAATACTCGTTCCAACCGCAATCAGGCCAAATCGCATATTACGCTTAAAAATTTCAGCACCAACTTTTCGGACGTGATGAGCTTTGATTTCGAACGCGATTTCTATGAGATCAATTTCCCCCTGACCCTGGCCACCGACGGTGAACGGGTTTTGGCCACCGTTGCCGGTCGCCTGGTAGAGCGCCAGGCCTACACTTTTATCCTGACCGACCGGGGGAACATTTACGCGGTGGGCGCGCAAGGGGAAGGTCTTTTCACTGTACAAAGCTATCTGGTGCGTGCGCTGGGACATGATTTGCAAAGCGGGGAACTGGTTCTCGGTTCTTCGACCGGGAACGCTTCCGCATTTGATCTACTAATCGGCGTGGCGGACGACAGTTTGTTTGGCTTGCGTGTGGCCGGCGTCTTCATAGATTCGTCCGGAGCCTTCGAGATTCCACCCACGGCTGTAGCTGCGCAGGTAACCGCACCGCCGGTGGTAAGCGGTCAGCAAATTTACCTGAGCTGCGCCAATGATTCGATTTACGTGTTCGATTTTTCCGGGAAGCTGGTGCAGCGTCATGCGCAGTCCCCGCAGGTCGCAGATCTGCTGGTGCTTAGCGATGGACAAACGGCTGCGCTAAATGCCGGAGATATTTATGCCGCCGCAGCGCCTGTCGATAACGCCCCGGCTTTGGTCACTTATTCATCTCAGCAGCAAGCCTTTTTCATCGTCTCGGCCGGGCAACAAAAGACGCTGAATGTGGAACAGGCGCCGGTCGGGCAGTTCGCTTTAGCCGACATGGACGCCAACGGTACTTACGACCTCATCTACAACGCGCCGGATGCCGTTTACGCTTACGATCTCAACGGCGCCATCCTGACAGGCTTTCCGCTAAAACCCGGGCTGACGACCGGCGATGTTTTAATCGGTGCACCCCTGCTGGCCGACGTCGATCAGGATGGAACCGTGGACGTCATTGCCGCTTCGGCCCAAGGGCAGATATTCGCCCTGCGCCGGGACGGAAGGTTTGTGGACGGCTTTCCGCTTACCGTCGGTGGTGAGATGAGCGCCACGCCTCAAATCGTGCAGTTGGATCAGGATGCAGCGCTGGAATTGGTCGCCGTTACTTCGGACGGGGCGGCCTACGCCTGGGAACTGACCGTCGCCGAAAACGATCCCGATTTATGGTGGCTGACGGAAAATTTCAGTCCCACAAACAACGCGCTCCTGAGCGCGGAATTAACCTACCGTCCGCAGAGCACTTCCTTAATGCCGGCGGACCGGGTGTACAATTACCCCAATCCCAATCAAGGCGATTTTACCACCATTCGTTACTATTTGAATGAACCGGCCAGCGTGACCATTCGCATTTTTGACGCCACTGGTGCGCCGGTGGATCGCTTTTCAGGACCGGGAACCGGGCAGGCCTACAACGAAATCCGCTGGAATGTGGCAGACGTGGCTTCCGGCGTGTATCTGTGCC
>CAZJNP010000113.1:0-8252 GCA_964547355.1 uncultured Calditrichaceae bacterium | reverse complement strand
TGCCCCTATACTCGCTTAGCAGGCGAGCGCCTTCAGCCAGCTCGGCCACCTCTCCAATATATCATTTCTAATTGTCAATTTTATCGCGGAGGATGAGGGACTCGAACCCCCAAGCCCAAAGGGCGGCGGTTTTCAAGACCGCTGACTTACCAATTAGCCTAATCCTCCGAAAAGCTTTTACTACGCCCCCCCGAGCCTCAAAGGGCGTCCCGATTTAAGTCGGGATGACTTACCAATTAGCCTAATCCTCCGAAAAGCTTTTGCTACGAACCCTTAAGCCTCAAAGGGCGTCCCGATTCAGTCGGGATGACTTACCAATTAGCCTAATCCTATGAAACCTCAAAGAACACAAATCGCTGAGTTGAATACGATCATCCGTATCGTTACATTAACAAGATAAAGACACATTTGTTTCAAACGAGCCGTAAATTTAATTAATTATTATTCAGATTCCAAAAATTATTAACCCAAATTGAACGATTATTAATTCGACAATGCCTAATGAATAATTAAAATTCTTTGCCAGTCTGGTAACAATTTTGTAAAATCATTTTTTACAGACAAACTATTTTATAACAGGAAAACAGACAATTTATGGGACTAAGAGAAGAATTATTAAGATATTTAGGATTAGGAACTTTTGTGGTGGTGGACCTGGAAACGACCGGCCTCGACCCTGAGAAGGATAAAATAATTGAGATCGGCGCTATTAAATATGTGGATGGAAAAGAGACGGAGTCCATTGAAGAACTGATTAATCCCGGCAAACCGATTCCCGAATTTATTACCCGTTTGACCGGCATTACCGATGAGGATGTGCGCGGGAAGCCCACAATAGATGAGTTATTTCCCCGGCTTGAGAAATTCATAGGAGATGCCGCGTTTGTCGGTCAGCAGGTCAATTTTGACGCCTCTTTTCTGGAATATCATTACCGCAGAATGCACAATGATTTTCAATTCTGGGAAGACACCGTCAGGCGCTTTAAGTATTTGTCCAATCTGCGGATCGATACCTTGTTCATTGCCCGCATTTTTTTGCCTTTTTTAGCTAAATTCAAATTAGCGGAGTTAGCCAAGCATTTCGGCTATGATCTGGAAAATGCCCACCGCGCCGTTGAAGACGCCCGGGCAACGGGACATATTTTTCTGGAATTGATTGACCGCGCCCTGGCCGTGGATAATCAAGTGCTGGTGGAAATCATCAATCTGATTTATCCCAATTCAAGAAGAGCGAAAAGCTTTTTTGTCCCGGTGCTGAAATTCAAACAGGATAAAAACGTCAAATCCACACCCACCGCGCTGCTGGACGACATTGCCCATGCCCAGAATTTCTATAATATCATCGGCGATATGGATGGCAGCTACCATCCCTATGTGGCGGATGCGGACCTCGAGCCGGTTCAAACCACGGAAATCGAAGAATTTTTCAAAGAGGAAGGCGTTCTTGCCAAGCTGATTCCCAATTACGAACTGAGACCCCAGCAGCAGGAAATGGCCGGAAAAATCGCAGATGCATTCAATGAAAGCCATTTCCTGATTGCAGAAGCCGGAACAGGCGTGGGGAAGTCCATGGCTTATTTATTGCCGGCGGTGGAATTTGCTTCCCGTAACCGTACAAGCGGCCAGCGGGTGGTAATTTCCACCAATACGAAAAACCTACAGGAACAATTGTTTTTCAAAGATATTCCCACGGTGTACAGAGCCACAAAAGGGAAGTTTACCGCCGCTTTATTAAAAGGTCGCGCCAATTACCTGTGCCTGGAAAAATGGCATACCGTCATGACCGATATGAATCAGCGCCTTTCTCAGGACGAGCGTAGTCGCATTTTACCGCTGGTTATCTGGGTACGGGAGACGCGCACCGGCGACATCGCCGAAAACGCCGCTTTCCAACTGGAACGCAACTGGGGCCTGTGGCGTAAGCTGATTGCCGAAGGCGCCTATTGTCCGGGGCGATCCTGTAAATTCTATGACGAGTGTTTCCTGATGAAAGCGCGCGAGCAAGCGCGTAAAGCCGACATCGTCATTATCAACCATTCCTTGTTGTTTTCCGATCTGGCTACCGGCAATTCCGTGTTGGACACTTACGGTCACCTGATTATGGACGAGGCGCACAATATCGAAAAGAGCGCTTCCGAATACCTTGGCATTCGCGTCAGCTTCTGGGATTTCCGCAATATTTACCACCGTTTGTACGAAGAAGAACCGAAGCGTTCCGGAGCCTTGCAGCAATTGGATTTACGGGTTTCAAGGGGCAGGATTGCCAAAGACGATCTGGAAGGCATCCAGAAGCAGTTGCAATTCGTCAAACGGGCCAGTGTTCAATTAAAGGAAAAAGTCCAGATATTTTACAACGCTTTGAGTCAGCAATTACGCGCCCGCTACATGCCCCAGGGCGGCGCCGGAAGCGAAGAGAACCGTGTACGCTATTTCAAAGGTTTTAAGCACTTTAAAACACTCTCCGTCGAAATCGATAATATCCAGCACGCTTTACAGGAACTAACCAAAAAGCTGAATCGACTGGTGGATCATCTCAGCGACCTGGAAGACGACAGCTTTGAATTTCAGGATCAACTCACGCGCGAGTTAATTGCCATCGAAACGGATGCCAGTACGCTGCGGGTGAGTTTTGATTTCTGTCTTAAAGCGGAAGAAGATAAATATGTTTACTGGTTGGATATCCCCAGAAATGAAAGGAACAACGACATTATTCTGCATGCCGTTCCGCTGGATATTGCCCATTTATTGAAGGACAAACTCTTCAACGATCTTAAAACCGGAATTTTTACATCGGCTACTCTGGCCGTGAACCGTTCGTTTGATTATTTTATGAACCGAACTGGTTTGGATTTGCTTTCTTCCCGTACGGTGGAAGGGGTTCAGTTAGGTTCTCCGTTTGATTTCCGCAAACAGCTCATGCTGGGTGTGCTGGACTTTTTGCCCGATCCCAGAAACGCCGAGTTTACTTCGGCTGTGGTGGAGACCATTAAAAAAATACACGCACAGCATCGCACCGGAATGCTGGTTTTGTTCACCAATTACGGCATGCTGAACCGCGTTTATGAAGAGATGAAAACCCATTTTGACGCCGAACGTGTTTTGCTTCTTGCCCAGGGTAAGAGCGGAAGCCGCACCAATCTCATCAACCAATTCCGCGAAAATCGCGATTCCGTCTTATTGGGAACGGACAGCTTCTGGGAAGGCATCGACGTGCCGGGAGAGGCTCTGGAATTGCTGTTCATCCCGAAACTGCCGTTTGACGTGCCGTCCGATCCGCTCATTGCCGCCCGGATGGAGGAAATTAAGAAAAGAGGAGGCAATCCGTTTTTCGAGTATTCCGTTCCGGAGGCGATTATCAAATTCCGACAGGGCTTCGGCCGGTTAATCCGCGCAAAATCGGACTTCGGTGCTGTTTTGGTCGGCGACAACCGTCTCAGCCGGATGCAATACGGCAAGCAGTTTTTAAACAGCCTTCCGGTAGAAGCGGAAATTTTTCTGAAGGAAGAAGAATTGTTCTCAGTGCTTAAACAGTGGTTTCAGGAAATAGATCTCGAAAAAGACAAGCAGAAAATAGAACCATAATATATAACGCGCTGAGCTCAAATTTCGGAGTATCTGAGGAAATCAACTAAATCTGATTACTTCATTGGGCGTTAAGATCAAAAACAAATTTTGTACGGAAGTTGCCATGCCGAAAATAAAACAAAAACTCATCATTCGGGAAGAAGACCTCACGTTTGACGAATTGCGCTATTTTTTGCAGGAAAAACCCGCAGTGGAGCTTGCGCCGTCCTGTGTGGAGCGCATCGAGCAGAGCCGTCAGGTTATCGAATCGATTGTAAAGGAAGGGAAGGTCGTTTACGGGGTTAATACCGGATTTGGCAAATTTGCCGATGTGCGCATCAGGCCGGAGCAAACGGCAGACCTCCAGCGCCGTCTGGTGTTGAGCCACGCGGCCGGAGTGGGCGAACCCATCCCGGAGCAGATTGTCCGCCTGATGATGCTGTTGAAGGTAAAGAATCTCTCTCAGGGGTTCAGCGGTGTGCGCTTACAAACAGTGGAGCAGCTCATTCATTTGATCAATAACGACATCGTTCCGGTGATCCCGAGTAAAGGGTCTGTCGGCGCCAGCGGCGATCTGGCGCCCCTAGCGCATATGGCTCTGGTGATGATGGGCGAAGGGCGCGCTTATGTGCAGGGTAAGATTTTAAGCGGCGCGGAAGCGCTGAAAAAGTTCGGATTAAAACCTTTGCAGTTTGCCGCCAAAGAAGGCTTAGCGGTGCTGAACGGCACCCAGGCAATTCAGGCCTACGGGGCATATGCCATTCTTAAGGCCCTCAATCTGGTGAAGACCGCCGACGTCATCGGTGCCATGAGCCTGGAGGCGTTGCTGGGCACGTTAACCGCTTTTGACAAACGCATCCAACAGGTACGCAACCATCCCGGCCAACTGGTGGTTAGCGAGAATTTTCAGCGTCTTCTAGCGGACAGCCCAATCGTGGAATCGCACCGCTATTCAGATCACCGGGTGCAGGATGCCTATAGTCTGCGCTGTATCCCGCAGGTGCACGGCGCCGTGCGCGACGGTTTGGCGCATGTGGTTTCGGTTTTTTCCCGGGAAATGAACGGAGTTACCGATAATCCTCTGGTATTTACCGATAACGGCGATGTGCTTTCCGGAGGGAATTTCCATGGCGAACCGGTGGCTATGGCCGCCGACTATCTGAGCATATTGATGGCCGAGCTCGGGAACATGTCCGAACGTCGCCTCGAGCATATGATGGATCCGCACATCAGTGAAATGGCCGGATTTTTAACTGAGGAAGGCGGGTTGAATTCCGGTTTCATGATTGCGCACGTGACGGCTGCCGCGCTGGTTTCCGAAAACAAAGTTCTGGCGCATCCGGCCAGCGTCGATTCCATTCCCACTTCTGCTAATAAGGAAGATCATGTCAGCATGGGCACGCATGCCGCCCGGAAAGCGCTGCAAATCATCGAAAATGTAGAAAATATTCTTGCGGTGGAATTGATTGCCGCTGCTCAGGCGCTGGATTTACGCGCACCCCTGACCCCGGCGCCGGCCACTGCCCAGGTGCTGGCGCTGGTTCGTTCACAGATCGCCCACTGGAAAGAAGACCGCTTGATGCACACGGAAATCGAAAAGGCCCGGGAGATGATCCGTTCCGGCGCCGTACTCGATGCGGTTCAAAAAGTAAATGGAGATTTACGGTAAAATGAAAAAAATTATCCATGCTTACACGGTAAAACAGGCCGCAAAAGCGGATCGCATCATTCAGATCGACAATCAGACTGTGATTACGCCTTTGGCAAGAGAAACGGCCCACGAACTGAATGTCCGCTTCGTAAAAGGGCCGTTGCCCAAAAAATCTGCCAATATTAAGGATGTTACTGATGTAAAAGTGATTGTCATAGGATCGGATCACGGCGGATTCAAGATGAAAGAGGCGCTGAAGAAATTCCTTCGTGAAGCGCAATATATTGTCCACGATCTGGGAACCGGCAGCGAAAAGGCCTGCGATTATCCCGATTTTGCCTTTGCCGTGGCGGAAGCGGTATCCCGGGGGGAGGCCGATCTGGGCATTATGATCGACAGCGTGGGGATCGGTTCGGCCATGGCAGCCAATCGTGTGCCGGGCGTTCTGGCGGCAAAATGTAATAACGTAGTAGAAGCGCAAAGCGCAAGAGAGCATAATTTTGCCAATGTGCTGACCCTGGGGGCTAAAATTATCGGCATAAATATGGCGCAGGAGATCGCTTTAAAATTTATCAACACGCCGGGCGGCGCCGACCGGCACCGGCGGCGGGTTTCAAAGATTTTGGAATACGATCCGAGGGAGTTTAAGAAAGAATAAAAAATCTTATACAGTTTCTTCCAGCAACGCTTCCATTTTTTTCAAAGCCTGGGGCAGACGCGACGCGTCTTTAGCGCCGGCGGTTGCCAGATGCGGCCTGCCGCCACCTCCGCCACCGGCCTCTTTGGCTACTTCTCGCAACAAATTTCCGGCATGCAGCTTTTTCGATTGAATCAAATCGTCCGAAACCACGCACACGAAATTAATTCGGTCACCGTCCTGTAAATAAAAAAGTCCTACCGTATTTTTTGATTTTTCCCGCAGACGATCGCCCAATGCTTTCAGTTGATCTACTTCGACGTTTTCAAACCGCTGGGCGACCAGACGAATGCCGTTAATCTCTTTGGCGGAGGCAATCAGATTGTCGATATCCGATTGCAGCCGGGCGGTGGTGGCCTGCCTGAGTTGCTTTTCTAACTTCTTTTTCTCGTCGATAAACTGCGCGGCGCGCTGTACCAGTTCTTTTTCGCCGGCGTTCAGCAGAGCGGCCAATTCACGTTGTCTGGCGCGCAACTCCTGCACATAAGCGACGGCTTTCGGTCCGGTGATGGCCTCAATTCTTCTGACGCCGGAAGCTACGCTGCTTTCGCTTGTAATGACAAACAGGCCGATTTCACCGGTGCGCTGCACATGCGTGCCGCCGCATAGTTCCAGGCTGAAATCGTCGATTTTAACGGTGCGCACTACGTCGCCGTATTTTTCTCCGAATAAGGCCATCGCGCCTTTTTTTCGCGCTTCGTCATACTTTTCCTGGGCGATTTCCAGCGGCACGTCTTGTTGAATTTTCTCGTTAACGATGGTTTCGATGCGCAACAGGTCGTCTTCGGTGATTTTCTCATAATGGGTAAAATCGAACCGCAGCCGGTCCGGCTCCACTAGGGACCCGGCCTGGGTGACATGGGTGCCCAGCACTTTGCGTAACGCGGCGTGCAGTAGATGGGTGGCCGTGTGGTTTTTTGCCGTTTCCCTCCTGAGCGAAGTGGTCACCGCCGCCAGCACCTTGTCTGTTTTGGGCTGAAAACCTTGCAGGTGCCGGCAAAAATGGACGATGTGGTCGCCGTCTTTTTGGGTGTCAAAAACATGCAATTCAAATCCTTCGCCGGAAATAATTCCACGGTCGCCCACCTGCCCTCCGGACTCCGCATAGAAGGGCGTTTCTTTTAGGATAACCCGGATATCGTTCTCGGTGATCAGATAGCGCACGATGTGCGTCTCGATGGCCAGTTCATCGTATCCTACAAAGCGGGAATCTTCTCCTTCGTTCATAGCGACCCATTGATCACTGTCCACGGCCTGGGTTTCAAAGCGGGAGGCCGCGCGTGCGCGTTCCTGCTGGGCGCGCATTTCCGCTTCAAATTCCTTCTGGTCGATGGTCAATCCTTCTTCTTCCGCCAGAATACGCGTCAGATCCACCGGAAAACCGTACGTGTCGTAAAGCTTAAACACTTCCTTTCCGGGAACGACGATCTGTTTTTTAGTTCGTAGTTTGGTTTTAATTTTATCGAAAATTTCCAGCCCCCGGTCCAGTGTGCGGTTGAAATGTTCTTCCTCCGCCCGGATCACAGCCTGTACATGTTCGGCCCGCTGTCCGATTTCCGGGTAGGCGTCGCCCATAATTTCCACTACTGTCGGTACGATTTTGTATATAAACGGCTGGCGCATATTCAGTTTACGGCCGTATCGGGCCGCCCGGCGTAGAATGCGGCGCATCACATAGCCCCGGCCCTCATTGGATGGCAGACCGCCGTCGGCGATGGAAAAGGTCAGCATGCGCACATGATCGGCAATCACATGAAAGGCCGCCTTCTCAGGCGCAGCTTCGTAATCCATGCCCACCAGTTCACCGATATATTCCAGAATGGGACGAAACAGATCCGTGTCGTAATTGGACGGCTTGCCCTGCAGAACCGCAACCAGACGTTCGAATCCGGCGCCCGTGTCCACATGTTTCTTGGGCAGGGGGTGCAGCGTTCCTTTTTCATCCCGGTTATACTGAATGAACACCAGATTCCACAGCTCGATGTATCGCCCGCAGTCTCCGTTTACACCGCAGACATGCTCCTGCCCCTGCTTATCGCAGTGATCCGGGCCCAGGTCAATGTGAATCTCAGAGCAGGGACCGCAGGGACCGGTTTCACCCATTTCCCAGAAATTGTCCTTTTCGCCGAAACGCAGAATTCTTTCTTCTCCGATGTCCGTCACCCTGGCCCAGAGTTCCGCGGCTTCGTCATCGCTTTTATAAACGGTAGCGTACAGTTTGTCTTTCGGTAATTTCCAGACATCCGTCAGCAGCTCCCAGGCCCATTCGATGGCTTCCTTTTTATAATAGTCTCCGAAGGACCAGTTGCCCAACATTTCGAAAAATGTATGGTGATAGGT
>CAZJNP010000112.1:0-8290 GCA_964547355.1 uncultured Calditrichaceae bacterium | reverse complement strand
AACTAAAGGAGGGATGATATGAACAAAACCGTTTCCATTTTGATCCTGCTTTTTTCGTTTGGCCTGCTCTGGGCGCAGGAGAACCTGAGCAAGGTCTGTGAAGTGGATTACAGGAACGCCACCAGATACTCCGGGGGCAGAAATATTGCCCGTACGCCTGGCGGCAATGTGGTTGTGGTTTTTGAACCGGGTTCTCAATATACCAACGACAGTCAGGACATTCATTACGCCCTCTATAACAGCATCTTCGGTAGCTGGGACGTGGCTAAACTTAGCAATTCGCCTTCCAATGCGGCCGGCACGCCGGCGATTATCGCCCATCCGGATTCGGACATTTGCTATGCGGTCTGGAAACAAAAAAATGAAAGCGGCGACCGAGACCTGATGTTTTCCAAACTGACCTTTCTCGATCCTTTTACTCACGTTTGGAGCGATCCGGTGGTGGCGGATAATGTAGAAACCAACACCGGTGTGTGCACCATCGGACGCGCGGATAACGGGGTTCTGTTCGGTCTCTTTTCCGTGTGGGACAAAGGATTGAACTACCCGGCCAACATCTATTGCAGTCGCAGTGAAGACGGTGGCAAAACCTGGACTACGGACAATCTGAACACAGTTTTCCCCACACCCGGCGAACTGCCTTTTGAATGGATGGACGTGGCCTTAGCGCCCGGTAAAGACGGCCAGATGTACGCCGCCTGGGAAGATAAGCCCAAAGAACTCACCAACTCCTACGAAATTCTGTTTACGGACTATACGCCGGACAAGGGCTGGCAAACGCCGGAAGTTATCACGCCTATCGTGGAAGGAGAAGCATTTCTGCAGCATTACGTGGACGGCTGTACTCCGCGGGAGGGCGCGATGTCCGTTTATGAAATGGGACCGGCCAGTTACCAGTTCAGCGGTAAAAGCGCCATGATCTATTATGAAAACGGCACCTCCAACGTGATGACTAGTTTTTTCAACCCCTATTACATCATCCCGCCCGAAACCAAAGACCAGTGGGTAGCGGATGTGGTGACCTTTTTCAACATTGGAAACGAAGACAGCATCCTGGTGGTGGACGACGATAACAAGTACGACAACGAGTACATCATTACAGACGCGCTGGACAAAGCCGGTGCCCCTTACACCGTATTTGACTGCGGCGATCTGGACGGTATGCCGGATAAAGTACCGGGCAGCGATCTGTTAAAAAAATATGCCTTGGTTATTTGGTTCACCGGTGACGACTACAACAGCAATCTGGCCTTCTGGAACATCGACGATACGCTGAATACCGATCTCAAGGCCTACCTGGACACCCAGGGTAAAAAGTTATGGGTGATCGGCCGTGACTGGATTTACGACCGCTACGGCTCTGCACCGGATACCTTTCAAACCGGCGACTTTATGTACGACTATCTGGGCATCGCCTCTTACGACGTGCAATCCTGGGCAGACGACGATCACAGCGGCGTATCTGAACTGAACCTGGTACAAGACAATGGATTACAGATCACCGATATCGAAGTCATTTCCTGGGGCAACGCCGGTATCTGGCAGGGCAAAGTCTCTCTGGCCAGCGATCCGTCACGTCGCTTGCACATGGTATATGATCAGGACAAAGGGAAGCATGTATATTACCAGATGTTCGATGGTGAAAGCTGGAGCGATCCGATTCAAATCGACGCTACGCCCGATTCCGTGCCCATCGTGCGGCCCAATATTGCCTGCGATCCCAATTACGGCTTGTATGTCGTCTGGACGCAAGCCACAGGAAAGGATACGGTGGAAGGTCAGGAAAAAACGGTGTACAATGTGTTTTATGCGACTTCACCGGACGGCGGCCAAACCTGGAACACGCCCCAGCAATTAAGTCAGACCACATCCGCCAATGCCGACGGTTACTCTACTCTGAATCCGACCATCGGTGAGCAGGTGCGCAAATCCATTGAAGGAGTGTTTGATGGCGGCGCCGATGTGGTGTGGGTGGAGTACAATCCGGAATCTTCCATGGGTTACTACATCATGTATGCCCGCATTCCATACGTGGGGACCTTAACGGATATTTCCGAGCAACCGAAGCAGCTTCCTTATCAATTTACAGTAGAACCGAATTATCCCAATCCGTTTAACCCGTCCACTACCATTCCGATCAGTCTGCCTACAGCGGGTAAGATCACGCTCACTGTGTTTAACGTATTAGGACAAAAGGTTCTTCAGAAAAATTACCAGTTATGTGCAGGTCGCCACTCAATTAAAATTTATGCTGGACAGATGAACGCCGGGGTCTATTACTACAGGGTGAGCTACAATGAAAAAACCGTTACAAAAAAAATGGTGTTATTAAAATGATCTTTTACTATTAGTGAAACTAATAAAAGGAGGGAAAAAATGAAAAAACTGTCACAAACTTTGGTCATGCTGCTTTTACTATTTGCATGGGGATTATCTCAAAACCACTACATACTCGATTTTGACGGCACGGATGATTATGTCCGATATTCTGATGACGCAACCTTAGGAATAATGGACGGTGCGACAAATTACACCATTGAAGCATGGATCTATCCAAAAGACGGAGTCATTCAGGAGTATGATCGTGTTTTACAGAGATATTATACATTCGCAATTGTAATGTACGACCAGAATGATGACGGTAAGGTGGAAGACTGGTATTTTCAGGTGTATAACACCGGAACGAGCAGCTGGCAATACTTTAACACAGAAGGAGATGCCACATTAACATTGGATGCATGGAATCATATTTCCGTGGTCAATAATGCCACCAGCAACACTTTAAAGCTTTTTGTCAACGGTGTGGACGTTACAATCTCGGGAGGATATTCGGCATTTTCCTTACCTTCCAGCTTTGATAGTGATAATCTTTACATCGGTCAAAAAGGGAATGGTACCAGTTTTTTTGCCGGTTACATCGACGAAGTCCGGTTAAAAAATAGTGCGGAAAATCCTGATACACTTCACTTCCATAAGAACGATCCCCCTTATAATCCAGATCCTGCCACTGCTGCTCTTTTCCATTTTGACGAAGGCACAGGTAGTGTAACGGCAAATGAAGCCAGCGGAACGGACGCCAGATTAGGCAGCACCACGATTGGAGATGCAGCCGAACCGGTTTGGCGCACATGGGATTATAATGGCAGTGATCTTTCCCTGCCTGTTGAACTCTCTTCTTTTACCGCCGTGTCAGGAAATGGCCGCGTAACGCTGAGGTGGGAAACGGCCGCGGAAATCAACAACGAAGGATTTATTATTCAACGCGCAACTTCCGTTGACGGAGATTATGAAGAAATTAGTTCCTACGTATTCAATCCTGATCTGCGCGGTGCGGGAAATTCTTCTCGGTCTCACAGTTATGAATTCATCGATTTTTCCGTCATAAATGAACATTCTTACTGGTACAAGTTGGTGGACGTGGATGTAAACGGCAATCGCACCGAACATGGCCCGATCTTTACCCGTCCCACGGCTCAGAATTCCGGACTCGAAACCACCACCGGCGCGGGACTCCCACAGCATTTTGCTTTGAACCAGAACTATCCCAATCCTTTTAATCCGGAAACGCACATTTCCTTCGACGTCCCGGAATCTGACGCCGGAATACAGCAGGTGCAGATCATTATTTTTGATATGACCGGCAAAAAAATCCGTACCCTGTTTGACGGACAGATTGCTGCTGGTACTTACACCCTGCTCTGGAATGGGAAAAACGACGCGGGTCAGGAAATGGCATCCGGTATTTATATTGTAGGCTTAAAAACACCGTCGTTTGTCACGCACAGAAAAATGACGTTATTGCGCTAAACAGGCTTATGGGGGTGTCCTAAAAGTTAGACAAAATGAGTATTTATAAAATCCGTCTTCTCAGCCCACCCCCCTCTCCCTCTCCCTAAGGCTCGCAGGGAGAGGGATGGGTAGGGTACGATTTTGTGAATATTAAGGTTTTTTGAATAAACATTTGTCTTGCGTTACTTTTGGAGCATCCATATTTAACGGAATCCGAAATTGCTGGAGGCATAAACAACCCATTTATCATTGAGGAGAGGTTTCATGAAAAATACATTCTTAACAGCAATTTTGGTATTACTATTAAGTGTGTGTTTACTACCCGCGCAAACCAATCAATACTATTTAAGTTTTGATGGCAACGATTATGTGAAATACAGTAACGACGAATTATTGCAAAAGCTGGACGGCGCCACCGATTACACCCTGGAGGCCTGGATTTACCCCGACACCAACGTGCAGCGGTACGACCGTATTTTCCAGCGGTATTATTCGTTCAACGCTGTGATCTGGCATATCCGCGATCAAAAGGACAGCTGCGACTGGTATTTTACCGTGTACGACGTGGACGGTAATTCTCACTATTTTAATGCGGATACATCCCTGGTGCTGAACGCCTGGAACCATATCGCCATTATCAATAATTCAAGCGAGGGATTCCTCAGGCTCTATGTAAACGGACAGAATGTATCGCAGGAAGAGTACAATAATTTTTCATTTCGACCGGCTCATTCCAGCGATAATCTGTATGTGGGTCAATACGGCAACGGTACGGATTTTTTTAGCGGATATATCGACGAAGTGCGTTTCCAGAACGTGGCGCTGGATATCAGTGAACTGCATTACGACAACCATACGGTTAACTACAGCGCGGATGCAAATACGGCCATCCTGTTACACTTTGACGAAGGCAGCGGCAGCATGACCCAGAATTCCGCTACCGCCTCCGGTGACAGCGCCAGGCTGGGCGGCCCCGATACGGGCGACGACGCCGAACCCACCTGGGTGGAATGGGAGCCTTCACAACTCCAGACTTCACCCGTTTTTCAGCCGGAAATTTTTTACGTCGCCCCAAATTTTCCGAACCCCTTCAACCCAACAACGACCATCGCTTTTACCATCCCCCAGGCCGGAACGGTACACCTTACTGTGTACGATATCCAGGGACGTACCATGCTAAGCAAAGAACTCTGCGTTCCATCTGTCGGAATACACCGGGTTAAAGTGGATGGCTCCGAATGGAATTCCGGGATTTATTTTTCCCGGCTTACTTTTAAAGGACAAACGATTACGCAAAAAATGGTTCTAACCAAATAAGGAGGCACGATGCAGTTTAAATTTAAACCACTTATTCTGGCGGTCGTTTTGTTGGCCGTGCAAATAACTTATGCCGTAGGCACTCTGAAAATACTACTGGTGGACGATGACAATTATTCCAGTCCGGATCATTTACCGACCATCGAACAGGCCATTGAAGATGCCGGATATTCGTACGACATGTTTAATGCGCAGGACAGTGCGGCATCTCCCACAGCCGATGTTATGGCCGAGTATGATCTGATCTTCTGGTATTTAGCTAACGACGGTGTGGGCGCTTATTTTTGGAACGGTAAGGACACGGTGAACACGGAATTGCAGACCTACCTAGATAACGGCGGTATGGTCTGGGCCATGGGTAACGATATCATTTACGATGCCTATGGCGGCGCGCCAGATACTTTTTATACCGGCGATTTTTTGTACGACTACTTTGGTCTGTCCATTTACAATGTTCAGTCCAAAGGGGATGACGGCGGTGTAGGCGTACCCATGCTGATCCGCGTTCCGGGGCAGGATGTGGCCACCAGCCTGGACACCATGCGCTGGAAATATTCCGGTTTGTACTGGGTGGACGGCTGTACGCCGCGCTCCGAGGCGCAGTCCGTTTATCTCATGGGCGACGATGATTATGTACTGTCGGGTTACGCTTCGGCTGTCTTTTTTGACAACGGCACCAGTAAAACGTTCGGCACCTATTTTGACGCTTACTATATCGACAATTCCGACAACCGGACCGCTTTTTTCAAGGATGTGCTGGACTATTTCTCCACCCAGCTGTCCACCTCCAATCCTCCGAGCGCTTTTTCTCTTAAAGCACCGGCCGATGAATCCTGGCAGGCCATTGGCGTTGCCCAGGACAGCGTGCATTTCACTTGGCAGGAAAGCAGTGACCCGGAAGGTACAACCATTACCTACAAATTTTATCTGTCCACCACCAGCGATATTACCGAAAGCTCGATTTTAGAACAAGAGACGACTTCCAATACGGCCGTTATTTCGAACGCAACGCTGCAGGGATTTGTAGCCGAAAACGATACGCTGGAACTTTACTGGACGGTACGTGCCCGCGACGACGACTACGCCACCACCTGGGCCGCCGACACGTTTAAAATCACCCTTGTCAATATCGTCAACCAACCACCTGCAGATTTTCACCTGCTCTCTCCCGACGACGGGACAAACTATATCGTAGAAAATATGGAAGACAGCGTTAATTTTACCTGGGAAAGCAGCGCAGACCCGGAAGGCGGCGCTCTTACACACACCTTTGTTTACTGGGGTGAAGGGTTTAAAAACGAAAAACAAGTCGCGACCAATACTGCCGCCCTGAGCAATGCCACCCTGCTTGACATGCTCAATAGCAAAGACACTTTGGTGATTAACTGGACGGCAAAAGTCAGCGATGTGTTCGAAGCGACCACCTGCGCACAGGATACGTTTACTTTGATTGTGCTAAACCGCTATAATGCGTTTACATCCGGACCGGAATTAACATTCCCGCAGCAGAATCGCCATTTCTTCTTTAAGAATGACATGCCGGCACTGGTCCATTTTCAGTGGAACGCAGCTAAGGCCTACAGACAGCCCACATACCATCTGGCCATCTACGACGACCAGAGTCAGCTTTTGTTTGAAACAGACACAACCGGCACTGATGTGGAAGTAGACTTGCAAAGCGCGTTGTCTACAGCAACCGGCGATACGGTCGCGTTCACCTGGGACGTAACCGCAAAAATCGAAACAACCGAAGCCGCCAGTGAAAACGGCCCATTCACCACTTATTTTGTAAAACAAAACGCTGCCGTGCTGGTGGTGTTCGACGATAACTACTCCACGCACAACGACGACATCCGGGCTTCGCTGGCCAAACTGAACCTGGAGTACACGGATTTTGACTGCGGCAAAGACGACGACGGCAATATTACCCAGATACCTACTTTTGACGATATGAAAGACTTTCAGGTGGTCTTCTGGTTTACCGGAAACGACGGTAAAGGGTTGGCCTTCTGGAACGGCAACGACAGCACAAACAGCGCCATCATCGAATATCTGGATCATGGCGGCCGCTTCTGGGTAGTGGGCATTGACTTCCTGTACGATAGATACGGTTCAGCACCCGACACCTTTCAGACCGGCGACTTTGTGTATGATTACCTTGGCATCAGCTCCTATGACGCCCAGAGTAAAAAAGACGACGACGGTTCCGGCGTACCGCTGGTTTATCTGGACAAAGAAAGCGCCCCGACAGGTATTTCTGGACAGGACACACTGACATGGAAATATTCTACCCTCTGGTATGTGGATGCCATCACGCCGGTGGAAGGCGCCAAAGTAGTCTATCGCATGGGACCTGCCGACTACGCCCTGGCCGGTATGCCGACGTTTATTTCCTACGACTTGACGAATTCGATTACTCTGACCACGACTTTTAACGCCCGCCAGTTCGATGAATCCGACGACAAAGTCATGCTGGATCGTTTTCTGTTCGACGTGTTAAACTGGATGCAGCATCAGACGTTGACGGATGTAGCAGAAAATCAGCCTCAAATTCCGCAGAGCTTTACCATAAATCAGAACTTCCCTAATCCGTTTAATCCTTCCACTTCAGTTCCGATTAGCCTGCCTAAAGCGGGCAAAGTAAAGCTTGCAGTGTTTAACGTGCTTGGTCAAAAAGTTCTTTCCAGAGAATATCGTCTCAATGCCGGTATGCACGTGCTAAAAATCCATATACCGCAGATGGCTTCCGGCGTTTATTACTATCAGGTGACGTTTGATCACAAAACCATGACCAGAAAAATGATGCTACTGAAGTAACATCATCCTTTAGCCTTTCGGGAGTTCATTTCCCGGAAGGCTTTTTATATTTGATTCGACCTTAGAAAACGGAACTTCCCTGTTTAGTGGTACGCTTATCTACGAAAAAAGGTGAGTTTCATTTTTTAAGATCGAATAAAGGAGTCCACATAAAAAGGATAAATCTGCGAATTGGATTTCATTAACTCAGATGCATTTAAAATTCGTGTCATTTATGGTTTTGAAAAAAAGCTTATAAAATCACAAAAAAGATTGGGAGTCATTCATGCTTTTTCGTGCCAGACAATTTCTTTATGCGTTTTTTATGATTTTTTTACTATCCTGCCCGGGTTTTGCTGAGAAAAGCCCGCTAAAGGAATACCAGACC
>CAZJNP010000111.1:0-8333 GCA_964547355.1 uncultured Calditrichaceae bacterium | reverse complement strand
CTTTGATACACTTCAGGAATTGCTTTATGACCCGGATGCGGACTATTCGCAAATGGCTCAGAACATCGAAGATATGCTTAACGCTCTGATCCTGGAACAGGAAAAGGCGATCGTCGAAGAAGAAGAAACGCCCAAACAGGAGGTTGAAGTTAAACCGGGAACGGAAGCGCCTTTATTCGCCGAAAGCGAAGAGATTGATCAGGACCTTTTGGAAATTTTTAAAGAAGAAGCGGAAAAGTTTATCGCCACGCTGGAAGAAAGCAATCGCGAGCTGAAGGATAATCTGGAATCTGAACAAGCGTTAGCAGATCTGGAGCAAGCCGCCCATTCCCTGCGCTCATCAGCCAAGATGATGGGATTTAGAGAAATCGCACAACTTACGGCCAGTCTGGAAGAGATTGTAGAAGCGATTACCAATGAGGAAATGGAAAACAGCCAGCCTTTACAGGATCATATTTCGGAAGCGATCGGATTGATTAAAAAGTTAAGTGAAAGCCACGAAGTTCCCAAGCGGGAAGTAGCGCGCGTGCTCAATTTACTGGATATCAGTCATAAAAAAATAAAATCCACCGCTGCCGAAGAAGTCAAAGCGCAGGATGTGCTGAAAAAGACCCGGGAATTGTTTTTAGAGGAAGCGACAGACTTAATTACCGGCTTGAACCAGGATATGCTGGAACTTGAGAAAATGCCGGAAAGCGATATGCTGCTCAATAATATCCAGAGAAAACTGCACACTTTAAAGGGTAGCGCCTACATGGCGAAATTCGAGCACATTGGCGATCTGGCACATAAACTGGAAGATTATTTTGAGGTGTATCGCAACCAGAAAGGGCTAGATAAGGAGGAAATGCTCAGTCCAGCCTTTATTGCGCTGGATTTAACCGAAGAATTGATTGAAACTGCCAAAAAAGATCTTGAAGCCATGCCGCCTCAGTTTACCAGTCGCTTGGCGGAACTGGACAACAAACTGTATTATTACCAGAATGCAGAAGCTCCTGCGGTGGAAGAGAAACCGTCACAAACGCCGGTGGTGATTGATACTAAAAAAACCAATGCCAAAAAAGACGAGAACGTGGTTAAGATTACCACTTCTTACCTGGATAAGATGGTCAACATGGCCACCGACCTGGTGGTAAATCGGACGGAATTGACCGCCCATTACGAGCATCTGAAACAGTTATTGCAGAAAATTGAGAACGAAAAGAAGCAAATCCACCAGACCAGAAACTATCTGGAAGAAATTCTGGAAGAAGCCGCTGAACAAAAAGCCGCCCGGGATGAAAAGAAACCGTCCCTGGAAGAAGAAAATAATTTAGAGACGATAGTAAATAATTTTAAAGAAATCTCCGGCACCATTGACCGGGTTTCCAGCGAGCTGGAACATCTGTCCAGGGATTTCGAAAAGAATATCCAGCAGATTGCCAATCTAAGCCGCATGCTGCATAACGATATTCTGCGGGTGCGTATGGTACCTGTGGAGGTTTTGTTCAACCGCTTTCCGAGGGCCATCCGGGATTTGGCCAAAGCTCAGGACAAAAAAGTGACCTTAACGGTCGAAGGCAATAACACCGAAATGGACCGCGCCATGATCGAATCCTTAACGGACCCGATCATGCACATTTTGCGCAACGCGGTGGATCACGGGATCGAAACGCCATCGGAGCGCAAAGCATTAGGCAAAAAAGTCACCGGCACAATTGTGTTGCGCGCCCGCCAGGATAAAAATCAGGTAGTCATCGACATTACCGACGACGGTCGTGGTATTGACATAGATAAAGTCAAAAAGATGATTGTTAAAAAGAAACTGGCCACAAAAAAAGAAATTCAGGCCATGACCGAAGCGGAAATTTTGAATTATATTTTTTATCCTGATTTTTCCACCAAAGAAAAAACGGACAAAGTGTCCGGCAGGGGCATCGGTCTGGATGTGGTCTCCAATCAGATTCAGAAATTAAAGGGGAATATCCGCATTCGTACTGAGAAAAATCAGGGTACTACTTTTAGCCTTCGCGTGCCGCTGACGCTGGTTATCTCCCAGGCTTTGCTGACGGAACTGCACGACAACATCATTGCCATTCCCATGATTGCCATCCAGGAATCGTTGGAACTGGAACGCAAGAATATCCTGGTTGACGATACCAGGAAATACATTCAGGCGCGCGGTAAATTATTGCCTTTTGTCAGTATCGAAGAAATACTTAAATTCGGCGAAGATTCCGATGAACTACCGGAGAAATTGACCGTTCTCATTTTGCATGATGCCGGCGTGAGTGTCGCTCTTGGCGTCAATCGTATTATTGGCCGCCAGGAAATCGTGATTAAATCCCTGGGTGATCATTTGCATAATGTAGAATATGTTGCCGGCGGAACTATTCTGGCGGATGGGAAAGTGGCGCTTATTCTGGATTATGTCTCGGTGATTCGCGCCGTGGAATTTCAGTTCTTTGGCAATGTACGCAATCCCCATTCGATCAGAGAAATCCGTTCCGACGGCAAACAACCCCGGATGGAGTTGCACTACCAGAAGACGCCCATGCGCATGAAAGGGGGCATAAAGAAGAAAGTCATAAAGAACCGCAAGCCGCGTATCCTGGTGGTGGATGATTCGGTCAGTTTGCGCAATTTTGTCAGCGGCGTGCTTGAAAATCATGGTTATGCCACTCTGCAGGCTAGCGACGGACCGGAAGCCCTGGATCTGATTGATAAAGAGGAAGTGGATTTAATCATTACCGATCTGGAAATGCCGCAAATGCATGGCTTTGATTTGATTTCGAAAATTCGGGAACAGGAAAAATGGAACGAGCTGCCCATTGTAATTCTAACCGGAAGATCGGCTAAAGCGCAAAGCGATAAGGGGATGGAATTGGGCGCTAACGCCTTTGTAGGCAAGCCCTTTAAGGAAGGCGATTTATTGCAGGCAATTTCCATGTTTTTTAAATAATAGGAACAGTCCGAATTGCAGCAGGGTTAAAATTCAAGGTATCAGTTTTACTTAATGTGTTTAATCAAAATGAACGGTTTTTCTGGCAAAACGATTGTTTACTTGATCCCGCTGCTTTTTGTCTTTTACCCGGCGATTGCAAAGGAAACGGTGATTCCGGGGAAAGTGATTAAAGGCAATGAATACTGGTCAGGAAAAGTCATCCTGACTGGCGACGTGGTCATCGCCAGTAGCGGAAAATTGGTGATCCATCCGGGCACTCAGGTATTATTCCAGCCCAAAACGGATCGCACCCGCAGCGGCCGGGATAAAACGAGAAGCGAAATCATTGTCCGTGGCATACTGATGGCGCGGGGCACGGTTGACAATAAAATTGTTTTCAGCTCCTCATCGCCGCAGCCCAGAATGCAGGATTGGTATGGGATTACCATAAGCAATCCCAGGCGTCCCTCCACCATCGAATATGCCGTAATCCAATATGCTTACAACGGTATAGTCATCAAAAAAAGCAAGCCGGTCATTAAAAATTGTCAGATACAGTTTAATTACAATGCCGGGATCATAGCGGAAGTGGGAGCCGCTCCTAAAATTTCCGGCAATATCATTTCCGATAACGGCTATGCCGGCGTGATTTGCAATACCGGCGCTCGACCGGTGCTTTCCGACAATATGATTACCAAAAATGATATCGGCATCATTGTACTGGGGACGGCCAGGCCGAATCTGGGGAACACCCAGGCCGGGAAAGACAGAAATATCGGCAGAAATGGGATCTTCGACAATCAGAAATATAACGTCTATAATCATTCTTCAAGTACGGTAAAAGCGGAGAATAATTCTTGGGGCACCAAAGACGCCAGGGAAATCATGGTTTTGATTTATGATGCAGAAGACGATAAAAAGTACGGACAGGTGGATATTTCCCCGGTGTTGGGCGGCGCCATAAATCTGGAACAGAAAATTATCCTGGCGCAGAATAATCAAACCCAGACTCAGGCTCCGGCTGCCGGAACAACCGAAACGCCGCCTGCGCAAGAAAGCGGTACTCCGCAAGAAACAACCGGGCAAACGGAACCAGCTCAGCCCCAGGATGCCTTAGCGGTCAAACGATCGCTCCCAGCGGATTCTTTACAAGCCACGCAACCTGAAGGAACGATCGCACAGGAAACAACGGATACGATTGCGATTCTCAATCAAAAAAGCGATACCATCCAAATTACTCCTCCTTTAGCTGTTAAGACAAGCCAACAAGAGGAGTCCGGTGAAAAAACGAAACAGGCTCCGGAGGCGAGCATCGATTATAACCAGATTTTTCTGGATGTTTTTTTAGATAAGGGAAGAGAGATCATTAAAAAAGTACGTCCGGTCATTTCCAACCCGGAAAGGGGACTACGCGCCCATGGCCGGGTGATTATTCGTGTTGTAGTTGGCAAAAACGGATTTGTGGAATCAGCAAAAGTTTTGCGCGGCCTGAATCCATATTATGACGACCTGGCGTTGAGGGCGGCGCAGAAATTCACATTTCGGCCGGGTACCGTTAAAGGAACGCCGGTACGCTTTTCTACCAGTATTTTGTTCGAATTTTAAAAACGATTCAGACCTTAAGGAACCGAAATGGCAGGAAAACAGAAACTGTATGTGGCAATTGCCGGAAATATCGGCGTAGGTAAAACCACTTTAACGCGTATGCTCAGCGAACGTTTGGAGTGGAAAGCATATTACGAAAAAGTTATCGACAATCCTTATTTGTCCGATTTTTACAAGGATATGAAACGCTGGAGTTTTCATCTCCAGGTCTTTTTTTTATCGCATCGTTTTCGCAGCCAGAAAGAGATCACCGAATGGCCGGATTCCTGCATTCAGGACCGCAGCATTTACGAGGATGTGGAGATATTCGCATATACCCTCCACAAAAACGGCAATATGTCCGACCGCGACTACCAAAACTACCAGGATTTATTCTCCATTATGGTAAGTTATTTGCGTAAACCGGATTTAATCATTTACCTGAAGGCCAGTGTCGATCACCTGCTGGAACATATTCGCAAAAGAGGCCGTGACTACGAACAAAGCATTGATCCCGCGTATCTGGCCCAGTTGAACGACGCCTATGACGCCTGGATCGAGCGGGCGGATAAGGAAAGCTTTAAAATACTCACCTTCGATATGAATAACCGGGATTTTGAACACAACGAGGATGATTTCAACCTAATCTACCACTCCATAAAAGCACTGGAAAGCCAGACGTGGATCGAAGGTGTCTTGTAATAACCTACTATTTTCCTCCTCTCGGCGGCGGCGGGGTGCAACGCATCGCCAAATTGATCAAGTATGGCAGCCGCGCCGGATGGGAATTTACCGTACTTACGGCGAATGAAAAAGGCAACATTCCCTCAGATACTTCTTTACTAAACGATATTCCGCAGAACACCCGTGTGGTGCGCATTGATTCTGGTATTCCGGTGCCCAAGAAGTCAGCCAATTCCAATCTTTTCCGGCGCTGGCTCAGCGCGGCGTTGTTTATCCCCGATATCCGGAAAAAATGGTTGCCGCGGATCTCTGCCGCGCTGCGGGAAGAGCTGAAGAACAATTCTTACCATTGTGTGCTGATTTCAATTCCGCCATACTCACTGGCCACTTTAGCGGCGGAGTTGACCGATTCCGTTGAAATTCCGGTTATCCTGGATATGCGTGACCCCTGGACGCAAAATCCTTACAAATTGCATCCTACTCCGTTTCACCACCAGGCGGACTGGAAAATAGAACAAAACGCCATCCGCAGGGTGCGCTGGGGTATTTCGGCCTATCAAAGCGTCATTGATTTTTACAGTAAAAAAATTCCGGGTTTTAATCCTGAATGCTGGCTTTGTGTTCCCAACGGGTTTGACGAAGAAGATTTTGCCAGCCTCCGGCCGGAATTGTTTAACGACGGAAATTTTCATCTGGGCTTTTCCGGAACCTTTTATTCGCATATCAACCATCCGGATTTTTTATTCCGGGCCATGGCCGAGCTAAAAAAGCAGAATCCCGATTTGGCGTCCCGGCTTGTGTTCCACCATTTGGGAACCAGTCATATTAATCTTTTAGGTGTGGCACGAAAATATGGTTTAGAAAAACAGGTGCGGGCAGAAGGCTATCTGCCCCATAAAGAGACGTTGCAAAAACTGACGGCAATGGACGTCGTATGCTTTATTCTGGACGACACCGATCCGCGCAGCATGAATACGGTGGGAGGCAAGGTGTATGAATATCTACGTTTAGGTAAACCCATCTTGGCACTCGTCCCGGAAATAGGAGAAGCGGCCGATTTAATCCGTCGCACCAAGTCGGGGGCGGTTATTTCCCCGAGCAAGACAAAGGAAATCAGTGAACAGTTGCAGCAATGGTTGACCCGGCATCCACAGATGACGTTTGCCGGGATTAACGAATATTCAAGATCAAGCCAGGCGCAGCGCATGATTCGATTTCTGGAACGCGTCGTTAATGAAGGCTGAATTGGAGGTGCATTTGAGATTACTCAGATTTAATGGAAGCGTAAAATATCTGATTATGGTTGTATTGATTTCGGCCGGAACGCTGTGGGCACAAAGTCAAACCGCTACACAAATAAAATCCGATTTCAACCATTTTTTTGACGTGGGCAAAGCTCTGTTCAGCGCGCCGGCCTACTGGAGCAAAGACGACGTGCTAACCTTGGGTGTGACCACCAGTATCGCTCTACTGCTTTCGCCCGTGGACGACGAAGTGCGAACATTCGTGGCCCAAAACCATTCTTCTATGGCGGATAGAATATTTTCTATTGACCGTTTTTACGGTCATAAGTATTCTTTTAGCTTGCCTGCGGCCATCTATTTATACGGATTGGCGTTCGGCCATGAACAGGTCCGGTCGGTTGGCTTAAACGCCATGGAAGCCTTTTTATATGCCGGGATGGTTACCCAGGCTATGAAAATTTTAATCGGCCGGCGACGTCCGGAAAATGGGGATAGCCAGTATTTTTTTAAACCGTTTCAATGGAATAATGATCAATACCAATCTTTTCCCAGCGGACATTCCACTTTAAGCTTTGCCATTTCCACCGTCATGGCAAAATCGGTGGACAATATTTACTGGAAAACGTTCTGGTACGTCGGCAGTTTGATGGTGTGCGCCGCCCGGGTATATCATGATAGACACTGGGTTTCGGATGTGTTTTTCGGCGCGGTGGTCGGGTATTCTGTGGCCAGCTTTGTGGTGGACTGGAAACGGGGGTCGGAGGAGAAGCGTCCCGGATTTTCGTTACAATCACGCGTTCCGGGGGGCCTGATGTTTGCCGTTGTTCTTCCATTCTGATCTTCCCAGTGCCGGCTTTGCGTAAAATGATTAACCGTCATTATTTTCAGGAGCAATTTACATGACGAATCCGTTTTTAATCGGTGAGAAGATTTACCTCAGGGCGCCTCAGGAGGGCGATGAAAAGGTTTACGCCCTGTCGGAAAACAACCCCGAGGCGCGGGCGTATTTGTATTATGCACTGCCCACATCCATTGCCTTCCATCGCAAGCAAATTGAGGATAGAATGAACGACCCGCACACGGTTCTGTTTACCATCGCCACTATCGACCCCGATACACCTATTGGAAATACGGCCTTTGTCAGGATCGATTGGGTGGGACGGATGGCAACTTTTTATATCGCCATCGCCGAATCCAAAAACTGGTCACACGGATACGGCCGCGAGGCTACCCGATTAATGGTTGACTACGCCTTTGATACGCTGAACCTGAATCGCGTACAGCTGCATGTGAGTAAAAAGAACGAACGGGCGGTGAAGTTGTACAAAGAAATAGGTTTTCAGGTGGAAGGAACGTTGCGCCAGGCCATGTATTTTGATAATGCGTACATCGATTTTTATGTGATGGGCATCCTCAGGGAAGACTGGAGGCGCGTTAAAAGATAATCGGATATGCGGCTGCTCAGGCCCAAATGGGCGTTCGTTTAATTTATGTCATACTTTCATTAATAAAAATAAATCTCAAATAGAGTAATGGCCTTGAGGGCTTTTGTTTACAAGAGACTGTAAAAAAAATGCTCAGCTTTTTTATCCTGTATTTCGTATAGTGAGCCCCAATTGCGGCCTTTTGCCATATATATTTGTTCAAAATTGCTCCCTGAGGATAAAGCACTTCCTGGAAACACGGCTAAAAAACACACCATATAACGTTGAAACTTTCCGACCGCTTATTCTCGGGTACTAAGTTCACATGCTCAGAATTTTTTTGGTCTGATTTTTGTTCTTATTAACGTTTATTCATTTTTCGGGTAACCGGTGCTGCATTTAAACCATGGTTTTCTTAATTGGCCGAAAACAATAAAAACATTAAAGATAAATTCAAAAACACTCGATAATTAG
>CAZJNP010000110.1:0-8360 GCA_964547355.1 uncultured Calditrichaceae bacterium | reverse complement strand
CTTTCTTTTTATCCTGGCTATGTTGCATCGAATAGGCATCCTTGGTTAACTTAATTATTACAAAAAATAAAATAGGCCTGCGATTTTTGGGGGGACAGGTTCGGATTGTATCGCCGTTTTTCACGGCTGCTGTGATAATTACAATTATGTTTAACCTAAATTTTAACCGAGGTATCATCATGAAAATATCTAAAATTTTCTGGACTAAAACAGACGAAGCGCCTTATCTGGCTAGCTTTGCGCTATTGCCTGTGGTAAAGGCTTTTACCAAAGGTACCGACATCGAAATCGAAACCAAAGATATTTCCCTTGCCGGTCGCATCATTGCCAATTTCCCGGATCGTTTAAAAGATGAACAGAAAATTCCGGATGCTTTGCAGGAGTTGGGCGAATTGACTCAGGTTCCTGATACAAACATCATTAAACTACCAAACATCAGCGCTTCCATACCGCAATTACAAAGCGCGATTAAAGAACTGCAGGAAAAAGGGTACGACATTCCCGACTACCCTGAAGAACCAAAAACAGAAGAAGAGATCGCCCTGCAAAAACGTTTTGCGGTGGTGCTTGGTTCGGCTGTAAATCCTGTTTTACGCGAAGGCAATTCCGACCGTCGTCCGGCTCCCGCCGTCAAAAAATTTGCCCAAAAAAATCCCCACAAATTAATGAAACCCTGGCCTCAAAGCGGTTCCAAAACGCGGGTGGGTCATATGGAACGCGGCGATTATTACGAAAGCGAAAAGTCCATCACCCTGAATACGGCTTGTAACGCCAAAATTGAATTTGTCAGCTCTGACGGTAAGGTCACCACTTTAAAGGAAACCCTTCCTTTGCGTGAGAAGGAAGTATTGGACGCCGCAGTGATGAACGTACGCGAACTGCGCAACTTCTACCAGGAAAAAATTGAAGAAGCAAAAAAGGACGATGTGTTGCTTTCTCTCCATCTAAAGGCAACCATGATGAAAGTTTCCGATCCCATTATGTTCGGACACGCCGTTTCGGTATATTACAAAGAGGCGTTGGAGAAACACGCCGAAACCTTGAAGCAGATCGGTGCAAATGTCAATAACGGGTTGGCGGACATTCTGTCCAAGCTGGATAAACTTCCGCCCGAAAAGAAGGCCGAAATTGAAGCAGATATTAACGCCGTATACGAAAAACGTCCCGATTTGGCTATGGTGGACAGCGACAAGGGCATCACCAATCTGCATGTGCCCAATAATATCATCATCGACGCCTCCATGCCGGTAGTGATTCGCGACGGCGGGAAAATGTGGAACAAAAAAGGTGAGTTGCAGGACACCATCGCTTTGATTCCGGATCGCAGTTATGCTACCATTTATCAAACAGTGATTGAAGATTGTCAGCGCAACGGGCAATTCGATCCGGCAACCATGGGCACGGTTTCCAACGTGGGATTGATGGCACAGAAAGCGGAAGAATACGGTTCCCATGACAAAACATTTGAAGCGCCGGGCAACGGAATAATCCGGGCCGTGGACGATTCCGGTAACATTCTGTTGGAACAGATGGTTGAAAAAGGTGATATCTTCCGTATGTGTCAGACCAAAGACGAAGCCATAAAAGACTGGGTGAAGCTTGCTGTAAAACGTGCTCGCGCTACCGGTGTGCCGACCATCTTCTGGCTTGACGACCGCCGTGCCCACGACGCGCAGTTGATTAAAAAAGTTGAAGAATATCTAAAAGACCACGACACCACCGGACTGGATATCCGCATTATGCGCCCGGTTGACGCCATGCGTTTTTCGCTGGAACGCATTCGGCGCGGCGAAGATACCATTTCGGTTACCGGTAATGTGCTTCGTGACTATTTAACTGACCTGTTCCCGATTCTGGAACTGGGCACCAGCGCCCGGATGCTTTCTATCGTACCTTTGATGAAGGGCGGCGGACTGTTCGAAACCGGCGCCGGCGGTTCGGCTCCCAAGCATGTGCAGCAGTTCTTAAAAGAAGGCCATCTGCGCTGGGATTCGCTCGGCGAATATTGCGCCCTGGTTCCATCTCTGGAAATGATTCATGAAAAAACCGGCAATCAAAAAGCGGCCGTATTAGCCAAAACATTGGATGAGGCTATCAGTCAATATCTGGAAAATGGTAAAACGCCTTCCCGCAAGGTGAATGAACTGGATAATCGCGGCAGCACGTTTTATCTGGCCATGTACTGGGCGCGCGCTTTAGCCAATCAAGATGAAGACGCCTGGTTAAAAGAACGCTTTGCGAACGTTGCCGAAGAATTGGAAAAGAATGAATCAAAAATCGCCGCTGAATTGTTGGCGGCACAGGGGCGCCCGGTGGATATCGGCGGTTACTTCAAACCGGACGAAGCAAAAATTGTTAAAGAAATGCGTCCCAGCGCTACTTTAAACGCCATAATAGATGCGATTGCGTAGGAACGATTAATCGCACAACACTGAAGAACCATTTTATTGTTTGAATTGAAAGGCCTTGCACTTACACAAACCGCAAGGCCTTTTTTGTTGTTATTGAGACAGCGATCCAACAGGTGGTTTTACAGATAAAACAAAACGCAGTGTACCGCAAAGGAGACGCCAAGTCGCAAAGTTATAAAAAAATAAACTTAGCGTCTTCGCGCTTTTGCGTGAGCATAGTGTGATTGGTAGTATATTGGGTGAAAGTTGCATTAAGCCTCATCCGCCGGACAGCGTAATTCAATGAATTTATCCCTTTGCAGCTGAAAAATAAAATTAGCCAGCCGCTCGTAAATCGGTTCAATGTCCTTGCCGAAGGTTTCCGCTAAAATCTCGCCTAGTCTTTGTACCGTGGTCTCACCGTCAAAGTTTTTCCACACCACGGAACCCAAATCATCCAGTTTGATCTTGAAAAATTTGGAACTGAAAAACGGCTCGATCACCGTCCGCATCACAGGATTCATAAACTTGGGCCGCAAAATCACCACCCGGCCGGTTTCTTCGTTCACTTCCCATTCCATTTTGCGGATCGGAATGCAGGGAAGCACATCATTCACAGTACGTAGTTTTTTAACCATAATATTAAAAAAGGCAGGCGTAAAAACGCCCGCCCAAATCAAATCCTTTATTTTTTCATGGCCGCTTTAATCGGCACCTGTACCAGCACATAAATTAGAGCCGCAAAAACAAACAGTCCCGCAATGACGCTGGGGTTTTCCACGCCTAAGGTGGTGATGGCGAAATTTCGTAATACGCTCACCGGTTGGCCGTGGAAAAGATTTTTTACACCGGAAAGACGTTCGCCCAACACTACGAATGCCAGAATCACTGCCATCAGGGCTTCTCCGGCAATTAATCCCGATGAGATCAGCACGCCCTTGTTTTCCGCGGCGACTTTTTCCTCTTCGCTGGCATTTTGTTTACGCAGCATAACATCCATGATCCAGCGGATCACGCCGCCCACAAAAATAGCCGCTGTGGAATGGAAGGGCAGGTACATACCCACGGCAATCAGCATCGGAGAAGGGGAGCTGATCATAATCAATCCAACGGCGAAGAGCATACCGGCAATAACCAGCGGCCATGACATTTGTCCGCCCACGATGCCTTTGGCCATCAGCGCCATTAAACCGGCCTGAGGAGCCGGGAGTTCGGGACTTCCGATATGGTACACCTGATCCATGGCCATCATGGGGAAGACCAGAATCGTGGCAGCGGCGATTACGCCGATAATTTCCGCCACTTCCATCTTCCAGGGCGTTCCGCCCAGAATGTGGCCCACTTTCAAATCCTGGGTCATATCTCCGGCAATGCCCGCCGTGGTGCAAATGACGCCGGCCACACCCAGCACCGCCATTACGCCGTGATCGCCGGTAACTCCGATGATCACCAGTATGACCGCGGAAATCAGCAGGGAACTTAAGGTCAATCCACTGATGGGATTGTTGGAACTGCCCACCAGACCGACCAGATAGCCGGCTACGGCTGAAAAGAGAAATCCCAGAATGATCATCACCAGCGTAAGTACCAAAGCGCCGCCGATGGAACGGGCAAAGTATTCGTACAGAGCAAACAACGGCAGGGCAACGCCCAGAATCGCGAAACCCACTTTTTTGAAATCAAGGTCGATTTCCAGACGATTGACTTCCCGTTCCTGGGTCTTTTTAGCCCGCAGGTCGCGCATGGCTTTGGTGATTCCGGCCAGCAGGGAATCTTTTAATTTGTAAAGTGTGTAAAATGCCGCTACGATCATGGTGCCCACGGCAAAGGGGCGAATTTGCTTTAACCACACCTGTTCCGCCACATCGATCCAGGTATGCTCTCCGTTGACCATATTGGCCAAAGCCGGGTTCATAAAGATGCCCAGAGGTACCAGAACCAGCCATCCGAGCACGGCGCCGGCGAATAACACCGCGGCCACGCGCAGGCCAACGATAAATCCCACGCCCGCTAAGGCCGGCGAAGCGGCCGGTGTTTCCAGTAAAAATCCGCCGCCGTAACTGAATTTCGTTCCCAGCATGTCAATCTTTGATTTGGCGAATACAAAATAATCACGGGTGTAATCGGAAATGAGCTGAATGCCGTTGGAATTCTTAAACAATTCCCACAAACCGGCCAATCCCATACTGACGAAGACCGCGGACGCGCCGGTTTGTCCGCCCTGTCCTGCCTTGACGATTTCGGCCGCCGCCACGCTTTCCGGAAAGGGGAGGTCGGCTTCTTCCACCATACTGCGGCGTAAAATGGTCACGAACAAAACACCCAGCGTGCCGCCAATCAGCATGATCAGGGTGCTTTCCCAATAATGCAGTTCTTCCCACACGCCGCTGATGACAAAAGCGGGTATGGTAAAGATGGCGCCGGCGACCAGAGCCTCACCAACCGAAGCTGTGGTACGTGCAATATTCTCTTCCAGAATATTACCCTTCATCGCCTTAAGGGCAGCCATGGCAACTACCGCCGCCGGAAAAGTCGCTGCCACAGTGAGTCCGGCTTTCATTCCTAAATAGGCGTTAGCGGCGCCTAAAATGATGGCCATGAATACACCAAGAACAACCGCTTTTACGGTAAGCTCCTTTAAATCGGATTCCGCAGGTACAAAAGGTTTGAATTCCTTCTTTTCCATGAAAGGGCTCCTTGTATTTGGCTGAATGTGAAAACAAAGCCAAAAACCTACCGTAAAATTCAATTCGAGTCAAGAAACCGGATATTTTTTTCTTGCATCTAAGGTTTTGATTTCGAATATTTAAAGTACAACGTGAAACAGCAGCGAGTGGTCATGGACCAGCAAAAATTATTTTATTCCATCGGTCAGGTCTCCCGGTATGTGGATTTGCCGCAATCGGTACTCCGTTACTGGGAAACCGTTTTCGACCGATTGCAGCCTCAAAAATCTCCCGGCGGCAGCCGCCAGTACACCAGTGAAGATATTGAAATCATTTTAACCATAAAGAATCTTTTATACGACCAGGGGTTTACCATCAAAGGCGCCAATCAGAAGTTGAACCAGATGGCCCGGAAAGAATTATCCGACTTTTCCGAAGCGGCGCAGGAACAAAAAGCGTCGCCGGCCCCGGATATGCTGCAAATTATCGCTAAACTGAAAAAGCTGATCAAGATTCTGGAAGAATAGACGTTTTAAGCGGTCATCTCTCGTCGGCTCATTTAAGGAATAACTCTCTTTAATAAGTTGCAAATCGTTTTGCATGCCGTGCGTTTTTTTTGGGGTTACATTTAGGCTTTTATGTATGAACATCTCATTGACAAAAGGTTTTTTTGTTCTTATATTTGGTGTACTAATGTACATCCTATCTATAGGAGTGATGAAACCGGGAGGGGATGGAATTACGATAATGGTTTTTCATAAGGCAAACAATTTTTGCAATCAAAAAACAAACCACTGTGTTTATGCAGTTGAATTTAACGGTTGAACACACATACACCGGACAGGATAAAAATGAGACGACACAGTTTACAAAAGACTGGCACGTTGGAATTTTTTACCGCATCGACCCAGACGGCCGTCGAATTGCCGTTTATTGAGGGCGAAGTGAGAGCCGGGTTTCCTTCCCCGGCTGAGGATTTTACCGAAATTTCGATTGATCTGAACAACGAATTGTTGAAAAATCCTTCTTCCACTTTTTTTTGCCGCGTGAGCGGCGACTCCATGGAGGACCTGGGCATCAATGACGGCGACTTGCTCATCGTTGACAAAAGCCTTGAACCCCAGGACGGCAAAGTGGTTATTTGCTATATTGACGGGGAGTTCACCTTAAAAAGAATAAAAATTGAAAAAGGGCACTGTTGGCTCATGCCGGCCAACGAAAACTATGAACCCATAAAAGTGACTCCCGAAAATGAGTTTATTGTCTGGGGGATCGTAACTTATGCAATAAAGGCGTTTTAATGTTTGCTCTGGTTGATTGTAATAATTTTTATGTTTCGTGTGAGCGGGTGTTTCGCCCCGATCTGAACGGGAAACCGGTTGTGGTGCTGTCGAATAACGACGGTTGCGTTATTTCGCGAAGCAACGAAGCCAAGGCATTGGGCATTCCGATGGGGGCCCCCGCGTTTAAATATCAAAAGATGTTTGATGACCACCAGGTGGCTGTTTTTTCTTCCAACTATGCGTTGTATGGCGATATGAGCGCGCGGGTCATGAATTTGTTATCTACGTTTACGCCCGAAATCGAAGTGTACAGCATTGATGAAGCTTTTCTGAAATTTGACGGTTTTGCATCCATGGATTTTGGCGCGTACGGATTACACATCAGGGAAGCCGTTACAAAATCAACGGGCATACCCATCAGCATTGGTTTTGCCGAAACCAAAGCACTGGCAAAAGTGGCCAATAAAATCGCCAAGAAATTCGATGAGCAAACCCGGGGCGTGTATATCATCGACAGCGAAGAAAAGCGCATCAAAGCCCTGAAATGGCTGAAAGTTGAAGATGTTTGGGGCATCGGACGCCGGCACGCAAAACGGCTCAACAAACTTGGAATAAAAACGGCGTATCAGTTTACGCAGCTATCGGACGCCTGGGTGAAAAAAAACATGTCGGTAGTCGGACTGCGCTTAAAACACGATCTGGAAGGGAAGCCCACGCTGGACCTGGAACAGATCAAAGCCAAAAAGAGCATTGCCGTTACCCGCTCTTTTGAGAAAAACTACACAGAATTTGAACAAATCAGCGAACGTGTTTTTACCTTTGCCGTTACCTGTGCCGAAAAGCTGCGAAAGCAAAAATCGCATTGTAATGCGTTGATGGTTTTTCTGCACACCAACGGATTCCGGAAAGACCTGCCGCAATACAGCCAGAATATAGTGGTCAATCTTCCTTACCCGACAAATTCGAGTATTGAGTTGTGCAGGTTTGCTGTTGACGGCCTGAAAAAAATTTTCAAAGAAGGATTTCAGTACAAAAAGGCCGGCGTCATTGTAATGGATCTAACGCCGGAGAATCAAGCACAAGCGGATCTGTTTGAGAATTCCGACCCCAGGCATACACGCTTGATGAAAGCGGTTGACCAGATCAACCACTCCATCGGGCAGCAAAAAATCAAACTCGGCTGTCAGGATTTGGGACGCACCTGGAAAATGCGGCAGGAAAGATTATCTCCCCGCTACACAACCCAATTAAGAGAAATTATCACGGTAAGAGCCTGATGTGTTTTTATGTTCGACAAAGCAAAGAAGCGCAGGAAGTCAGACATCGTTTCCATGCGAAGATTGAAAACGAGGCCTTGTTCCGGCCGCAAAACTTTATCAACGGGTTTACCTTTCCGAAAACGCCGGTAATCGCGAACGACAAACCAGACTTCATCCGGCATTTTCAATGGGGGTTAATCCCTTACTGGGCAAAAGATGATTCGATTAAAAAGTTTACCCTGAATGCCAAAATTGAAACCATTCACGAAAAACCGTCTTATCGCGATTCCGTCAATAAACGCTGCTTAGTTATTGTGGATGGGTTTTTTGAATGGAAATGGCTCGACCCCAAAGGGAAAAGCAAACAGAAATATTTAATCACATTTCCCGGGGATGCGCTTTTTGCTCTGGGCGGCATCTGGTCGGAATGGGCCAACAAGGAAACAGGGGAAATCGTTAAAAGCTTCAGCATCGTAACCACAGAAGCGAACGCATTAATGAGCGAAATACACAATTCCCAAAAAAGAATGCCTGTTATTTTGACTCAACAAAACGAACAGGACTGGCTGGCCGGCAAACCTTTTGACGAGTTCAAAACAATAGACGTTGAACTGATTGCATCGGCGATATAATTTTTTCTTTAATATGTAAAAATGCTGTGAAGGGGAAATACAAGTTCCGGCCTGAAGCGCGAAAATTTTTTCAAAATAATTAAGGAAAGTAAAAAATTTGGAAAACTAACTTTTTTAGTTCAGTGAGGTC
>CAZJNP010000109.1:0-8495 GCA_964547355.1 uncultured Calditrichaceae bacterium | reverse complement strand
GTCTTATCTATGGTAGAAGTTGCATCTTGGTATATGGCAAAAATATCTTTTTGATTGATTTGTAAATCTGGAGGGCTAAAATTAAACACGATTCTCAAATGCTGCTCGGAATGTTCTTTCACCAAAGCAGTATATGTGGCCGCCTGAATGGAAACGATCAAAACAGAAATGAAAAAAAATAGGAATAGGCTTCGCTTCATAGTCCGATTACCATATTATCATAAAAGGTTTTATGCACTAATAATATTGAAATTAAGTCAACAAAGCACCTTGGTCAAATAAAATATTGGCGATAGAACCAAAGTTCTGATAAAGAAATAGGAACCGAATAAGTATTTCGGCTCCTATTTTTTTCGCTAAATTTTATTTAGAAGAAACATTACTTCAGAAGAGTCATTTTCCCGACCTTTTTGTAGCTTCCGGCCTGGAAAACGTAAATATAAGTCCCACTTGCCGCACGATTCCCAAAATCGTCCGTGGCATCCCAACTTACCACATGCTCACCCGCAGAATAAGAATCCGATTTAATCAGGTGCTTGATCACCCTACCCTGCATGTCATAAATACTTAGTGTCACCTTGTTATTTTCAGGTAACCTGAATTTTAAATTTGTGGTCGGGTTAAACGGATTCGGATAATTGTTAAACAGAGCAAATTCCTGCGGTATAGGTACCGTAACCTGGATGATCTTTTCCTGCACTGTTAATCCGGACAGACTGACCGATTCCAGCATGTATTCGTATGTTCTTCCGGCGTTAACCTTGCTGTCAACAAAACTATAGTTCGATTCGTACGAAGCATTGCCCTGACCTTCAATAAGGTCGATGTTAATGCGTTGCCAACCTTCAGGGACATTGCTCATACGGCGGTAGATATTAAATCCGCGGTTATTAATTTCCGATTGGGTTGTCCAGGTTAAAACCACCTTGCCAAAATCCGCATCTGCTTTAAAGGAAGCCAGCTCAACCGGCAAGGAATTGTCCTGACCGTTGGCCGCATCGTCGCCAAAGGTGAAATAATTACCTCCACTGGTAAGCGCATCGGACTGAATGGTGCCGGAAGTGGCATCACCCACGCCGTCTCCCCCGGCGCTAATCCATTGGGTGCCTGTCCATTGCGCCACATCCAAAGCTGTTAAATTTGAAACTTTATCATTGGAATTCCAGGTTAAGGTCACCTGCGGACTGGTCGGTGTTCCGCCCGTACCGTCCACCAGCCAGTAGCGCACTGTTGATATGGCGCTGAGAGAGCCTGCATCGATCGCACTTCCAATAACCGAATGCGGATCGCTGTTATACTGTTCAACAGCCACCGTGTAATCCGCGCTCACATCGGTAAAGGTAATACTCACGGGCAAGTACTCGCCACCTTTTCCTGTATCAAAAGTAAAGCTTCCGGAGCTGTTTCCAACAAACGCTTTACGCATTCTGCCGCTAACATAACTGCTGGAACTGCCGCCGGTGGCGCTGCCACTGGTTCCGATTGTCAGATAATTGGAACCCGTGGTAATCAGCCCGCTGACAAAGGTCAGTGTACCTTCGACGGTTGGATTTTGAGAAAGTGTAATTCCGTTCGAATTACTCACCTGCAAATTATAGAATGAGATATCTGTGGTGCCGCCAATGTCTTGAGCTGAAGGACCGTCTAAAATAATCGTACCGGCAGAGGCATCAAAACTACCACCGGAACCGGTAATATTGCCTTTGATATGGGTATCGCTATTGGGCGTAAAGGTACCGGCGGACAGGGTAACATCGCCGTTAAAGGACATGGTCCCGGTGCTACTGAGCGTCACCGTGCCACTATTGGTAGCTGTCCCGGTCACGGTTAAGGCATAAGTTTGAGCAGAGGGCATGATAAAAGTACCAGAATTATCAAAAGTACCACTGACGGTAATGTTGCCGCCTCCGGTAAAAGAAGCCGTGCCCTGGTTTACAAAATTATTATTCACCGTCAAGGCGCCATTGCTTTGACCGGATGAGCTGAGATTTATCGTCAAATTATAATAAGTATCGCTTTCCACCGCGCTGTTCACCAAAGCATTATATTGAACGGTAGATCCCGCCTGGAAATCGGTAAGTGTTGCGTCATAGGCGCTTCCGCCCATAATTACGGAGGTTCCATTGTACACCAACGTACCACCGTTTCCTACTACCAGTGCGTTAGATGTGGCCGTAAGATTCATAGTTGTGCTTTTGGTAAGCGTGAGTGTAATCGTATTGCCCACATCAGGTGCAATTGAAATATAATTGAATTCTGTTTCGGCTACACTTGCATCATAAGTTACAGAATAATTCCCGGCTAATGCGGAATTATCGAAGACCACAATATCGCCTGTCTGTGGCACCTGATCGCCCACCCAGTTCGTAGGGGAGCTCCATAAACCATCTCCGGCATCGCCGTCCCAGGTATAGGTCCCTGTTAAATTACCTACCGCAAAATCACCAAATCCGGTCGCTGTGGCAAAACTGGCTGTAACTTGATCGGTAGCCGTGCTGGGAGTAGAACCTGCCTCATCGTTATACGTGGGATCGGTTCCCCGTAGCATGGTCACATTGGAAGAAGACGTAATCTGTGGGGCAAATCCGGTTGTTACGAACGTCGCGGTGTAAGCGGGAACAGAAGATAAAGAAGTGGAAATGGTCCAATATCCGTCATCCTCGACCGATTTAATCCCGCTTAGGGTAGAGGTAGGACTGGTCGAAGCGCCGTTGGCTTCCACCGTAATTGTATTTCCGGTAGTAGGCGCAGAAGTAAAAGCAAGGGTAACCTCACGTAAAACATTATCAACACCAACAGGAAATTGGAAACTGGTCGTACTTCCATCTGTTTCCCGCGCCACCGGCCCCAAAACAAAAGACGCATCAGTCGGGGTAGCTGTTGCAGAAACACCTAATGTTAAGAGGTTTGAAGAAGTGCTGGTTAATTTTCCATTAGTAAAAGTCAATGTTCCATTTACAGTCACATTCCCACCCGTAGAAGCGCCGGAACCATTATTCAATGTTAAATTATTATATGTCGCCGCGGGAATAGTTTCTGCTGAACTACCGTCAAAAATAACCGTTCCTGTAAATGAATATGAACTAAATCCCGTAATCGCCGTACCGTTTGTATGTAATGTACCGGCCACGGTCAAATTATCAGAAGGTGTTCCGGCATGGGTTATAGTGTATCCCTGTAAATTTAAACGACTGCCAGCATTCACCGTGATATTCGAATTTGTTTGCAACGTTACATTACCAACAAAATTAACTCCTGATGAATACGTATTGGAAATGATAATATCACCCAAAGTATTTGCTGGTATATCTTCGGATGAAGAACCATTGAATTCGATAGTACTATTATCCGCTAAAGTATAGGTAGCAAAACCGGTAATATCGGTACCGCCTGTTTTCAGGGTCCCAGTAGCATCGATTTGTAAAGTTAGGTTATCATCACTAATATCGCCGCCGCTAGCATCCAATATCTGTGAAGTGGATGACAGGGATAGAATTCCTTGTTGAATATAAAGCGTACCATTGGTGTTAAAACGTAACTGCGACCCGCTGGTAGTTGAAACGGTAACGGAGCTGCCGAATGTTTTATTAACCGTTAAATTAAAAACTGTGATCGTTCCATCCACATTAACCGCGCTTGAGTTCGAACCACCCATAACCAGCGTTCCGCCTGTTCCGCTGCCGTCATCAACGGTTGCTCCACCGGAGATCGTCAAGTTCCCATACACCAGAGCACTACCGGTAGTGGTCAATTTAGAATTATAACCCATACTAACGTCCGCTTGCAACGTAATGGTACCGGCGCCTGAAGAAATTTGAGCGGTTGTTTCCAATGTGGTATTACCGGTAACGCTCACCGTACCGCCAGAAGTGGTTAAAGTGGAGCTATCGGTCAGATAACAGGTTCCGCCGGCGCTGAAATTTCCTCCGCTGGTGGCAACCGATGCAGATGCTCCCAATGTGGCATTATTGGTAACTGTAATATTGACGGCCGAGGTAGTCAGAGTTCCGTTTACTGTCAGGTCGTTGCCAACACTAAGGGCATTATCGTTAGCCGTAAGCGTGCTATTCACTGTCAAATCCGATTGAATCGTGCGAGCGCCTGAACCAGTAGCTAAAACCACCGTACCGGATTGAACGGTTACATTATATACAGTGAGACTCGGCCCCCACTCATCGCCGACAGGATTATATCCGGTGGTGTACCTCAAAGTAGAACTGGTGCCGTAGGTTAAAGTGCCACTGTTTAAAGTCAATGTGCCACCGCCCATATCCAGACGACCGTTTACGGCTAAAGCATTCGTTCCGTCTACGAGGTCAAAAGTGCCGCCATTCAGAGCAAATACTCCTGCAGCCCCAATAGTCAATGTCGCTCCGCTGCCGCTAGCAATGCTGAATGTTCCCGTCCCCGCTTTGGTCAGTGTTCCGGAAACCGTGCGGCTGCCGGAAAGAGTAAAATTGGCGGCAGAATTAATAGTAATATTTGTCGGCCCGTTAGTTGCCGGCCATTCATTCCCGATCGTAATATTATTTCCGGTTGTGTAACTCAACGTTGTGGTTCCGGAATAATCCATCAATGCTTGATTCAGAAATTCAATTCCTTGCGAATAAGGGTTTATTTCAAGAGAATTGGTAATCGTAAAATAAATATTACCGCCACTGCCGTCTGTTTCATCCAAACGAAGATATTTTGATCCGGTTGGGGCATGAATGATTTTATAAAAACTGATAGCGGCATCTGTGATCATTGTAGCATTTTGGCTGGAATTAACCTTAAATGTTGATGTTTCCGCGTTAAATGTACCACCCGATTTATTAAATACGGTTGGATTTAATGCTCCGTTATTAAGGCTATAAGTGATGGACCCGGCTTGAAACGTTCCTGCCTGCAGACTAAAAGTGCCGGATATGATAAAATCCGACCCTAGATTATTGTCAACAGTCGCTGTACCGGCATTCACCGTAAAATTATAAACAGAAAGTACCGTACTGTAACTACCACTTAATGTTTGTGTACCGGAGGAGCCATTAAAGGTAATAGAAAGGCCATTACCGGAGTTATCCCAGGTGGCGGTGCTGTTAATCGTAAAATTCCCGCCTATCTGCAACTCACCCCCACCTATACCATCGTCAACATCGCCATCGATCGCTACATTCCCTGTTGCGGTCAGGATATTTCCGTTGATATCCAATTCCGTGGTAGCGCCATTTTCCACTGTCAGACTTCCTATCGAATTTGCCGGTGTGGCATCAAGGGTAACCGTGAATCCGGCTCTTAAGTAAACAATACCGCTGGCATTCCCTGCCGAAGATCCCGGATATTCACCGGCACCTGCCGCCACCCAGCTGGAGCCATCCCCCCTTTGCCATGTGGAATTACTGGTCCAGTTCCCGGTGGCCACGGATTGCCAGTCGCCGACCGCCTGTGCAAATCCATCACCGATCATCAGTGAGACCATCAATCCCACAATTATCATCAGATACCCTGATTTTGTACCATTTTTTATAACATAATTCATTCTAAATCCCTCCTATTTCATGTTAGGGAATATATTGCATTATATTCTTTACCGTTTTAAGATATTGAAATAAAACTAAATATTCGTTTTTCCTTTCCTTTCGGGTAGGGTGAAAAAATTTCGTCTAATTTTCTACGTAGCATATTTTCCGTTATTCCTCTTATTAATTTTCCATGTTCGGCGTAGGAAACCATTCCTGTTTCTTCCGATACCACGATCACAAAAGCATCCGATTGCTCCGAGAGCCCCAAAGCGGCACGATGCCTGGTTCCTAGGGCCGGATCAATATCCGGATTCTGAGAAAGAGGTAGTAAGCATTTTGCCGCTACGGCAATGTCATTTTGTATTACCAGCGCACCGTCATGTAACGGAGACCGGGGGTTAAAAACCGAACTGATCAATTGCTTGGACAGCTGCGCCTGCAAGATAATACCGGTATCAATTACCGATTTGATATTCATATCTCTCAGGACGACGATTAACGCACCGAAGTTCTTTCGGGATAATTCCATCGTCGCTTCTACGATATGGTCGATAAACTTCAGCTCACCTACATGGACAAAGGTTCGGATCAACCGGCTTTGCCCTAAATAAACCAGCAAACGCCTTAATTCCGGCTGGAATATAATCACAAAAGCCAACACCCATACCGTTTTAAGGCTGGACATGATCCAACTCAGAGCGCTCATATTCAGCAGCTCTCCGACGATGGAAATAAACAGAATCAACAACAAGCCGATAAACATGCGTATTGCCACGCTGCCCTTCAAGAACTGATACAGTTCATAAAACAGGGTGGTGACTAATAAAATATCCACAATATCAATTATGGTTACCGGCAAAAATCCAATTTTAAAGAGCATGTATTTTTTTTGTTAGTCGTCTTTTATTTGTAAAACTTTAATTTATCTGGTTAATTTTAAACTATTTTTCACTCCTATTAACATCGGATATCTTTATGACTTATGGCTCACTCAATGTATATTCCTCTAATCCAAATATCAACTATAACTTAAATAAAATTGACTTTTTATCAATATGATTCATAGTATGAATCATATTAATAATTCCATTTCTTCTGTAATTCATCTTTTCGCGAAATCAAGAAGCAGCAGATGCCTTTTTTGCCAGCTCTTTTAGAGTCTATAATTACTACTCGGAAGATTTGAGGAAAATTTTACTTTTTTTATTATTCCCAAAAAAAAGTTGTCTTTTAGCCCATTCAACAAAAAACAACGCATGGGCTCTAAGTAAGATTTCCTTAAAAGATGTTCACCAAAAATTGAACCTATGTCAATGATTTTTATCAATTTTAGAGAATCTTTCCCTTTTGAATTGCCTGCCACATATGCAACAAATCCATCGTTTGTGGTACATCGTGCACCCTCAAAATATGAGCGCCATTCTGAACAGCCAATAAATTTGCTGCTATTGTTCCTGCCAGTCTGTCTTCAACCTCACGATTTAACAGTTTTCCGATAAACGATTTTCGCGATAGTCCGATTAATAACGGGTAACCGAGAGGATTAAATGTCGCCAGCGACCTAATAATCTCAAGATTATCTGAAACCCGTTTCCCAAAACCAATTCCCGGATCGAGGATCAACCGGTCTATGCCCAAAGCGGTCAAAGCCTGAAGACGTTCCTCAAAAAAATGGTAGATTTCTGCCACCACATCATCATAATAGGGCTCTTGCTGCATGTTCTTCGGCTTACCCTTCATATGCATAATCACTAAAGGACAGTTATAATTTTTAACCACGGCAGCCATATCCGGATCAAACCGTGCCGCGCTCACGTCATTCACAATATCAGCTCCCGCTTGTAACGCCTGTTCGGCCACAATTGCTTTGTTCGTATCCACAGAGATAAGCACCTCACTACGTTGCCGGATAGCCTGAATCACCGGAATTACGCGCCGCAGTTCCTCTTCCAACGATACCGGGTCTGATCCGGGGCGGGTAGACTCTCCCCCCACATCGATAATATCTGCCCCCTGCTTTTCCATCAGCAACGCCTGTTTTACCGCATGCTCCTGATTAAAATAACGGCCACCGTCCGAAAAAGAGTCCGGCGTGACATTTAAAATCCCCATCACAAACGGTTTACGTGTAAAATCCAGCACCTGATTGCGGATGGTCCATACCATGCTTTTATCTTTAATCTCCTTCGATAGCACAAACAATTCCCTTTAACAAAATACTCTCTTTATTATTATTCTCCATTGCCTTTCTGTTTGGCTCGTTTCAGGCTATCTGCCAATACCGCCTGAATCCCGCGCATGGCCTGTGTGGCGTAGTAATCATCGTCCCCTGTTTTCCGACGCACGCGTTCCCGGTAGTATTTCAGTGCCATTTTATTGTTGCCCATTTGGCGGTAGGTGATTCCGGCATAGAGATAGGCATCCAGGTTTTGATCCATTTCAATCGCTTTTAAAAAATAAGGTAAGGCCTCTTTGTATTGTTTTTTCATAAAATAAACAATCCCCATATTATAATAAGAGTTGGAATCTTTAGGAAATTGTTCTAACAGGTGTTCAAAAATCCTTTGCGCTTGATCAAACTGACCGGTTCTGATGTAAAGCATGCCCAATAAACTTATGATTTGCGGATCATTTTTCTTAATCCGCAGAAAACGGGTGACGGTATTTATGGCTTTTGTTGTACCCGGCCCAGAAGTCGTTCCGCTGCCAGAGAGAAAATAATTATTCGCTAACTCATACACGGCATCGCGAAAGCCAGGATCCAATTTAACCGCTTTTTCCAGAATTTCTATTCTGGTGCCATAACCCAGTTCTTTTAACCTGACCGGCAACAAAAAACTTAACGCAAAATGCACTCTGGAATCTTCCGGATCGTCGACCAGCGCCTTCTTCAGAAATATTTCCGCCCGGTCAAACTTTTCTTCGTACATGGCCATGCGGCCTAACCAATAGGCCAAACCCTTCACTTCAATTCTTTTCTTCAGCAGGTGCGAT
>CAZJNP010000108.1:0-8518 GCA_964547355.1 uncultured Calditrichaceae bacterium | reverse complement strand
GCCTCATCCAACCCGGAAAAGCGGCGCGGAACGGACAATCCTTTGGCGCGACAATAATCGATAAACTCCTTTTTATTGGTAACCAGTGCGTAAACATCGGCGTCAACCAACGGAACGGTTACGCTCATCGCGGCCAGTTTTTCCCTATATTGCAATGCAAAATGGTTCAGATATTCCGAGCTGGGGCACAAGACAAAATTCTTTTCTCCGGTCTCAACCTTCACCTTGCGCAGCGTATCGGCCATATCTTCCCAAACAAGGTCTTTCTGCCGCCGCACCGCGCGCACCCGGTTTTTATAAGCGGTATGAAAGATAAAATCATCCTGTCCGGAGGCAATGATGTAAAAAGGCCGTTGCAGTTCGGTCAGCTTCCTGCAAAAGGCCGTCACCGCCCGCTGATTATATCCGCTGTATATTACAAATGCTTTCCCCATCCGGAATGATTCCCTTAAGCCTGATAAGCAACCGGTACTGATATTTTTGTTTCCGAAGCCTGGGCATGTAAGGCCTCGATTACGCGTTGTACATCCTGCTGCTCCATGTCCGGGAAAATGGGCAGGCAGATCACCCGTTGCGATGCCTTAAAAGCCACCGGTAAATTTTCCCGTTCCGCACTGGGCAGTCCCCGATACACGGGAAATTCGCTGATCAAGGGATAAAAATACCGCCGGCCCCAGATATTCCGTTCTTTCAACTGCTCATAAACCTCGTCGCGCATTTTGCCAAAGCGGTGCGCGTCGATAAAAATCGGAAAATAGCTGTAATTATAGCGCACATTAGCCGGCGTGTCTAAAAACTGTAATCCCGCGATGCCGTCCAATTCCTGGCGGTAAAGCAACGAAATCTCTTTGCGCCGTTCGCGCACCTGTTCGATGTATTTTAATTGCAATAATCCCAGAGCGGCCTGGAATTCATTCATTTTGCCGTTAATTCCCGGCCCCACCACGGTGGTTTCGTTGGCAAAACCAAAATTTTTCAGAAAATCGATCCGTTGTTTGGTGATGGGATCGTGGGAAACGATGGCACCGCCTTCAAAGGTGTTGAACACTTTTGTGCCGTGAAAACTCAACACCGCCAGGTCGCCGAACTGCAAAATCGTTTGGCCGCCCTTTTGCACTCCGAAGGCATGAGCGGCGTCATAAATCACCTTTAACCCGTAGATGTTGGCGATCTGCTGAATTTCTTCCGTGCGGCAGGGATTGCCATAGACATGCACGGCTAAAATTGCCGTGGTCTGCGGTGTGATAGCCGCCTCGATGCGCCGCGGGTCTAAGGTTAAAAATTCCGGCTCCACATCCACAAAAACGGGTTTGATGCCGTTCCAGTTTAAAGCATGGGAGGTGGCCACAAAACTGTAAGGCGTGGTAATCACTTCTCCGGTTATCCGCAGGGCCTGGAGCGCCGTAAGCAGAGCTAAAGTGCCGTTGGCAAAAAGCGAAATATACTTGACGCCCAGATAATCGCACAGGGCTTCCTCAAACTGCTCATGGAAGGGCCCGCGGTTGGTCACCTGTTGATTTTTCCAGATTTCTTCCAAATACTCCTGAAACTCTTGCAGCGGCGGGAGGAACGGTTTGGTGACAAAAATTTTGTGTTGCTCTTTTCGTGCGCTCATACTTTAGGTTTCCGATTATCTCCGCTTACAACATTCCTTCCGGATGTTCGTATAGTTTAATTCAGGTAATTCATAATATTCATGTTCAAAATTTCACTGGTAGATTTTAACGCCGCCATGTACGCGTTTTCCTGCGCTTTCAGATTAACGATTTCTTCTTCCAGATGCGCGTCTTCCAAATCGGAAATATATCCTTCTAAATTAATATTTGTGGTTCTGATCCGATCCTTAATCAAGCCCAAGTCTGACATCAGCGATCCGGAATCGGTGGACAGTTTCAGCAATTCCTTTTCTGCTGTATCCAGTTGATCCATTGCCGCCTGAATGGCAGACTGATCATTGTTTTCAAGGCCTTCCACCAACGCGGTCATTGCGGCAAAGAACCCGGTATCCATGATTTCCTGCCCGGTGACGTTAATTTCCGCATGGACGTTCTGTGACACTTTGCGAACAATCTTATCGTTGTTGCCAGTGTAAGTCACCACATTATTCTCTAACTGAAAGGGCTCTCCTTCCAGCGTGGCTGTTCCGGCAAAAACAGCTTTTCCAAGATATTGTGTATTGGCAATCGCCACTGACTCTTGTAGAAGTCCGCGAATGGTAACAGCCAGGCTATCGCGAATTTCGGCATCGGAGGTTCCGTCTGCCCCCTTTTGAGCCGTGGAATAGGCTTGCATGGCATATTCGTGCAATTGATCCAATGAGAATGAGGTGGTGCTCACCCAGGCTTCTGCATCCTGAATATTTTGCAGGAACTGTTCATTCTGACTTAATGCGCGCCGAAAACGCACCGCCTGCGAGAATCCCAGCGAATCGTCCGAGGGCTGAATAATTTTCTTTTGGGTGGCGATCCGCCCCTGAGCTTTATTGATTTCATCACGATTCTGATTGATGCGATACAATGTGTTTCTAAGAATCATGGATTGGGTAATGCGCATGACGACTCCCTCTAATTCATACTTAGCACGGTTTCAACCATACTGTTAACGGTGGTAACAATTTTCGCGGCTGCGGCATAAGCCTGCTGGAACTGAACCAGTTTGGTCATCTCTTCATCCAGAGACACTCCGGTAACCGATTCCTTCTGATTCTTAATCTGCTGAACCACCAATTGCTGGCTGGACTCCATAAAATCCGCTTCCTGAATTTTATTTCCCACATCGCTGAGTAACGCGTTGTAAAAATCATTAATGGTTACGCCGTTTGCCACGCGCGCAGATTGTAAATCGGAGATGGATTGAGCGATACTGCCGCTGCCTTCCCCTTCCCCGGGCGCCCGGGTGGCAATAAGAGAGGGATTGTTCAGAACGCCCTCGTCCACCCGAAAATTCGCTGCGCCGGTGACGTCTTCTGCAAAAAACGGGATGTCCGTCAAGCCATCGAGATTTTCACCGGCTTTGTGAATTTTATTAACTTCGGTAGCAATGGTTACGGCGAGCTGATCCAGTTGTCGCACGTAATCCGGTATTTTTTCGTTATGAATATCTACCAGTGCTTTCAAAGAACCGGAATTAATATTGATGGATCGATCGCTGCTATTAAGAAAAAACAGTACTTGTTGTTCGCCATCCATGGTCTGGACTTCCATGCGTAAGTTATTGGACGTATCATCGGAAACCAGTAACAGACCGTCCGTGTAAATGTTCACCACGCCGTTGTCCTTTTCCTTTACCTTTATGTCCAGCTTTTCGGAAAGCTCACCGATCAGCCGATCCCTTTCATCCAGCAGGTCCGGATTGTTTTTGTCATACATCAGGCGGCTGTTGAGTTCCGCCAATCGGGCGGTATGCTCATTAACCTCCGCCACCTGAGCCTGGATTTCCGGTTGAATTTGCCCTTGAAGCTGTCTAAAATCCCCATGAATCCTCTGGAAGGCATTGGTCAGCAGCCTGGCCTTGTCCCTGAGCAGATTGCGGGCAAAAGCGCTTTCCGGATCATTAGCCAGATCGTCCCAGGCGCTCCAGAATTGGTTTAATAGACTATTGATACCGGATTCCGTATTTTCGGCAAAAACGTTTTCGATTTGCCGCAGTAAACGGTTGGTGTTTTCATACTCTCCCAGACGCTGATTTTCCTGCCACAACTGGTGCTCGGCATAGCGCTGCCGGAGACGAACCACTTCGCCGCCGTTTAAACCAAGAGATGCAAACCCCGTCAGGGATTGCTGCAACTGCGCCCTGCGCCGGTTGTAATTTTCGTTATTGGCATTGGCCACGTTTCCGGAAGTGGTCTGTATGGCCGACTGGTAAGCCAGTAAGGAGCGCTTTCCGATTTCAAAAATATTACTGATTGGCATAATGGGTTATCTTCCTTAAATTCTCTTGTACGATTAAGCGTTGCAATCCAGCAGGTTTTTCGCCATTTTACGTCCTGAATTTTGCCCCTGCTTGGTGTAAATACTGGACATGTCTTCATCTACCGGAACAAACATATCGATCATACCACGTACATATTTCAGCGAAGTATCCAGAAGGCGCATATTTTGCAGATTAAGTTTTTGAATCTTTTCCACGGCAGAGGCGATATGGTTTTCTATTCTTTGCCAGCGTTCGCGTTCCCTTCCCTGCAACCGATTGATAACGCCACTCAGGGTTAAGGGCATGCCTTCCACACCCAGAGCATGCATCACTTTCTTCATAGCACTGTGGCGGTTACGGATTAGTTGATTGACTTTATTGACAATCAACTGCTCCACGCCGCTGAGGTGTTCCACCTGCTCCAGGTTGTTGTGAATGATGGCCTGCTGTTTGGCTTCCACCGTTTCCACCAGATAGTTATAAGCCGATAATTCTTCCATCAATATGTGGAACAACTCTTCCCTGCCTGCATCTCCGGCCGCTCGTCCCTGATGATCTTGTTTCATTATGCTTCTCCTGTATGATTATTTTAGCTATTCTTTCGCTTCATGCGATTTATTCCGCGTCGTTATTCAGTTTTGCACCGATTCCAACGTCGCCGGTTACCTTCGATTTCAACTGATCGATCGCGGCCAGGTCTTCCTGCGACAACCTGCGGTACAGAAAATCCGCCAGGCCAAAACCGCCCTGTTTGGCCATTTCTTCGCCCATAACGGTGCTAAACATCATGGTGGACAAATCGTTCTTTTTATCCTCTTTGGGAATGGTTTTTTCCATGGCCTTTAACACAAAGGTGATGAACAGGCCTTCCAGCTGACGGGCGCTTTCCTGTAATTTCTTTTTTTCCGCCGCTTCTTTTTCCTGCGGCTTTTGGGTTGCCTCGGTTTTTAAAGGCATCATTCGGTTAACAGGCGGTATGTTCATCATTACCTCTCAATTAATAATCAATTTGGCGTTCAGGGCGCCGGCTTCTTTAATGGCCTGAAAAATGGCGATGATATCGCGCGGTTTCAGCCCCAGGGTATTAAGCGCCGTAGCCAGTTCGCTGACCGTGGTGGTATTTTTGATAACCGCGGTTTTGGCGATGCCTTCTCTGACCTGGGTGTCGGTCACCTGTGCCACCACTGTGCGTCCGCCGCTGCTAAAGGGCTGCGGCTGAGAGATCACCGGCGCGCTGCGGGTATGAATGGTTAAATTGCCGTGGGAAATCATCACTTCGTCGATGGTTACGCCGCCACCGGCCACAATCGTTCCGGTGCGTTCGTTAATGACCACCCGGGCGTCGCGATCGGTTTGCACCAGCAGCGTTTCAATCTGTGAGATAAACGTAACCGCCTGAGCCTGGGTTTTTGCAGAATCCGGAAAATGGAGTTCTACCAGCCCGGGGCTGACCGGCTGGGCGTAAAACTGTTTGACCGAATCCGCCGAAAAGGAATCATTAATAACTTGAGCAATTCTGCGCGCTGTTACGAAATCCGGTTTTAGCAGATGCAGTCCCACGGGCTGACTCAGGTCAAATTCCTGATTCGGCGGGTCGATCACCAAAGCACCGCCGTTGGGTACGCGGCCCACCAGGGCGTGGTTCTTCCGCACCCGTTCACCGGCCGGTGTCTCTATATTGAATCCACCCACCGAAAGCGGTCCCTGGGCCAGGCCGTAATTATTGCCCATGGCGTCCCTTAAAGGCGTCATCAGCAATACGCCGCCTTCCAGACTGGTTGCGTCGCCCAGCGAGGATACGGTCACGTCAAAATGGGTGCCTTTACGGCTAAAGGGAGGCACCGTTGCCGTTACCATCACCGCCGCCACGTTGCGCGTCCGTAACTGACTTTTGGGCACGGTAATGCCGAAACGCTCCAGCATATTGCTGATCGACTGAACGGTAAAAATGGCGCCCCGCCGGCTGCCGGAGCGATCTCCGCTGCCCTGCAAACCAACCACCAGCCCGTAACCGATTAACGACATTTCATTGGCGTTTTCAATCGACACGATGTCCTTAATCCGGGTTTGCACCTGTGCCCGGATCGGCAAAATCTGAATTGTTACTAAGAAAATCAGTAAAAGTACTGTTTTTTTCATTTTCTGTTGCACCTCTTCTATTTAAAGGCGAAATACCCCGCACTGGCGGCCACCATCAGCCCACCAAGCAGCCAGGTAAAAAATTTGGTTGTGGTGCCTGGTGCCAGCAGGGCGTTATTGATTCCGCTTTTGCGATAGGTAATTTTCGCATCCGCGATGTTGTACGAATACACCGTGTTTTCCGTGGTAATGTCTCTGGGCCGAATGAATCCTTCCAGCTTCATCAGATTCTCTTTGCCGTTGACGCCGATTTCGCGTTCTCCCTTGATGCGCAGCGTGCCGTTATCCAGCTTTTCCACAATCCGCACCGTGATGCGGCCGGTCAGACGGTCGTTCTGCTGGGTGCCGTCTTCGCCTTTGTAGTCGGAGTTGATTTTACCGTTGCCGCCGAATATGGGCAGAAAGCTTGCGATATTGCCGGAAGAAGAAGCTTCGATGCCGGCTTCGGACGCGGACGAGGCTCTGCTCTTGGATTCGCGCGAGGCGTTGGCATTTTCCATAATGATCACGGACAGCACGTCTCCTACCTGATGCGCTTTAATATCGGTAAACAGGGACTGGCCCATCTGGGCGTTCAGCGCCCCGAAATAAACAAATAAAATGCCGAAAACGACATACAAATGTTTCATAATTGATTCTCCTGATCGATACATACGACTCCCGGTGCGGCAATGCGCGCTTTTAGCTTTTTGCCGCCCGGTTCCACTGTGACGGGAATGGTTTCGCCCTGTACGCCTTCGCCGCGCGCGATGCCTTTTGACGAGATCACCAGTGTGCCCGTTTTCAGTTCCACTTTGACGACATCCCCGCGTTTAACTAGCGGCGCGGGACGAAACAGGTCGCGGGTGATGATGGTTCCGGGAGCGATCACCCGGCGCGCCTCCCAGCCATTTAAGTGGGTGGCATCCGTAATTAGCCGATCCCAGCCTTCGGTGATCAATCTTACCTCTTTGCGAAACATCTGCGGCGTTATTTTACGGCGGAAGGCAATCTTTTCACCGGCCACAAGAACTTCTTTTTCAATCGCCACTTGCAGGCTTACCGGAAATTTCCTTAACAAGTTTCCGTTGTGCTTCAATTCCACCCACACCGTTTGGTAACCCAGTCTTTTCCGTTTATGCTGTTCGATGACTCGGATTTCGTTCACCGGTACACCGACGGCAAAATTTTTGGGAAAGCGGAGAAAAGTTAATTTTAATTGATTTGCTGGTACGCCAAACTGCCGGACAAAATGATTTTCCACAGCCTGCCGGATGCGCCCGGTGAGCGTTTCCGTTCCCCCGGCGGCCTGACCCTTCGTAGACAGCGCGCTTAAAAAGCAGAAAAGCAGAAAAATATGTAAACGTCGCGTCTTCATCTTACCGTTTCAGATTATTGGTCATGGCCATGAGTTCATCGGCGGTTTTTACCGCTTTGGAATTGATTTCATAAGCACGCTGGGCAATGATCAAGTTGATCATTTCCTGCGCCACATCCACATTGGATTTTTCCAGATAACCCTGAATTAACAATCCGAATCCTTCATCTCCGGGATTCCCGTAAATGGGTTCTCCCGAGGCTTCGGTTACTTCGTACAGGTTGCCGCCCTTGGCCTGCAAACCGGCCGGATTCAAAAAATTGACCAGCTCGATCTGCCCCAGTTCCTGCGGTTCGTTTTCACCGTCCAGCATCACCGAAACCACCCCATCCTGGCTGATCTGAATGCTGTTGGTGTTTTCCGGGATGGCAATTTCCGGATAAACTTTCAAACCGGAATTGGTTACCAAATACCCCTGCGAGTTTATCTTTAACGAACCGTCTCTGGTATAGGCATAATTACCGTCCGGTAGGCGCACCTGCAGAAATCCCTTGCCGTTAATGGCCACATCCAGCGGATTGCCGGTTTCGGCGATGTCCCCTTCCGAAAATGAACGATAAGTGGAAATGGGGCGGTTGCCCAGACCGATCTGCAGCTGCACCGGCTTTTCATGCCCCTTGCGTCCGTCCCGGTCGCCGGTCTGGATGTTTTCGTACAGCAAATCCTGGAACTCGATCTCGCTCTTTTTATAACCGGTGGTATTAACGTTGGCCAGATTGTTGGCAATGACGTCCACGTTCAACTGCTGAGCGGTCATGCCGAGGGCCGCGGTTTTTAAAGCTCGTAACATAATCTATACTCCTTTTAATATCTTCCTACCTGATTGGCGGCCTTGCTGAACGTATCGTCCAGCGCGCGCACCATACGCTGAATGCTTTCGAACTGGCGCTGCACGTCAATTAATTGGATCATCTCCTCTGCGGGATTGACGTTCGATTCCTCCAGAAAGCCCTGATGCAGTTCCGGTTCCTCCAGTTCGATCGGTTCGGCGTCGTTTTTGGCGCGAAACAGATTGCCGCCCATTTTTTCCACATCGGCGGGGTTTTCGAACCGGACAATCCGAAGACGGTCGATGTATTCGTCGTCTGCATAGACTTCGCCGTTTTGGGT
>CAZJNP010000107.1:0-8541 GCA_964547355.1 uncultured Calditrichaceae bacterium | reverse complement strand
TTCTACAGCCGTTAGCACCGAAGTAGTGGCTACCTCTTCCCCGATCTGGCGAAAGGTGGAATCCGTTTGAGTGGTAATCTGGCTCACATCCGCGCCCAGCGTCAGGAACGTAATTTTATCCAGATACGACATTTCGAGCGGCTGTCCGTTTTCGGTAACCTGAATATCCTGCTTTAAATCCTGCAAATTGCCGCTGATGGTCAGCTCGAACACCTTGTTGCCTACCCGTTTGAAAGCCATGATGTCTATATCGGGATTAATCTCTTTAGGATTTTTAAAATCAATGGAACCGGATTTGACCTCGAAGTTCTGATTCCAGGAAGAATATTTCCCGGAGACCACTTCCAGGTGGCCGGAAATTTGTGGAACGCTGGAACCGGGATCAAGAATGGTCTGCAAATCTCCCAGCAAAATAATTTTAAAATTATTGACCAGATCAAGCGGAGAACTGGTAATCACAAAGTTACCCGGTATTTTCAAATCGAGCAGCAATCCCAGATAAGGCGGTTTTTGCTGAACCGTCGTCCCCGACAGATATGCGCTTTTTTTCAGCGCATTCAAATCTACTTCCACCAATCCCTGAGGAATATATATTTCACCTGTGATAAACAACGTGTCCTGCCCCTGAATCGTCAAATCGGAGGTAGTGGCTACCACAGCGGCATTGCCTAAAAAGAAATCGGCATACAGTTCATTCATGGATACTTTAAGGTCCAGGCGCGGCCGGTTTACGTCGGACAAATTGATCATACCCTCTGCCGTCACATATCCTTCCCGTCCTTTGTGTCTGCCCCAGGGCAGCAGAGAGGTTACAAAGCGCCAAGCTTTTTCCAACAGATCTTTCTCTTTGATCGAATAAGCGCTGAAATGGTTAATACGAAGCAGTGAATCTTTCACCTCTGCTTCAAAGTCCACCTGAAGTAAGGGGTCTTTAATTAAAGTAAGCAGAATTTCTCCGTTGGTTAACCGGATGGAACCATCCACCACGGCCGGCTTGTCTGGTGTACCGCCCAGATTCAAATCCAGCTCGAACGGACCGTTTATCGATTCAACCAATTCCGTAAACATACTCAGAAAATTAATTTCGTTATCCTTGCTGTACACATGCAATTGAAACGGCTCATTGAGAAAAGCCGTATCGGGATGAATAAAATTCAGATTATATTTCTGCCAGCCCGAGGCGCGGAAATGCGTACCGTTGAATACTCCGCTCAGAGTATCGAGCAGAAAGTAGCCGTCGTTATACTGCAAAGCGCAGAAGACCGAATCCAGTGCATATTCCTGAAAGCTAAAATCCGCCAACCGAAGCTGATTTTTAAGCCGGGGATGACTGGGAGTTCCTGTGATTTCCAGACTACCCGACATTTTTCCTTTTAAGGATTTGGCATTTTTAAGCAAGGAATGATAATGTGCCATGTCCAATTGTTCCCAGTTGGCTTTTAGCTCGATGGCGGCATTCTTTAGCATATTTTTTTCCTGAACATTTTCCGCCCGGGAAACCAGATTCATATTCCCCTGCAGCGACAACCGGGACGGCCCGCGTTTCACGAAAAAATCGGAAACGTACAACCGTTTCCCATCAAATTGAAAGTCCGAAGTTACTTCACCAATATCGACACTTTGGTAATTAAGATGTCTGATACGCAGGTTCGCTTCCATATCCAAGTTGTGCAAAAGATCGGTGATATGTACCTCTCCGTTAATAAGGCCCGAAAGATGAAATTTTTTCTTCCAGAATTGTTCGAAAGGTTCGATTTGAATCTCTTTAAACAAAATTGCCAGAGCTGCGTCGTCCTGAGCTTTATCGTAGTAACCGTTAATTTCCAGACGTGCATTCCGGGGACCTTTAAAATTAACCGCTTCCAGAAAAACACCGCTGGAATCCACCAAAATCTCCAGCGGCGCATCGTTCTCCAGCCAATAGTTCTGGTATTCGATGCGGAAGTGCGGCAAGGTGGCAACGATCTCCTGAAAGCCAAAGAAAACCTGCAGATCGGTGCGCATAAAATTTTGCTCGCTTTCCATCTGGATATTTTTTACGTACAACCGACGACCGTTAATATAGGCGTCGAATTGAATATTTTTTAGCGGAAACGTATCGTAGCGTCCCTTTTTAATACGAAACTGTCCTTCCCCGGAACGTTGTTCGGAAAATGAATTTCGTAGGTAAAAGCGCCAGGCAATAGAATCCAGCCGCAGTGATTCATACTGCAAGTTCCGCAACGACAAATCTCCGGAAATATCCGGACTGTCCAGCTTACCTGCCAAATGAAATTGTCCGCCAAAAGCCCCCCTCAGACTGTCCAACCCGTGTATCTGCACAAAGTACTTCAAATCGTTATCAAAGGTGGTTAACAGCAGGTCCATAAAACCGCTGCGATCGACACTGCCTTCCAGGTCAAAACGGCAAAATTCGTTCAATTGCAAAAAGGACGGCTTGACGATTGTGAAATTCCCGTCCCGGGCAGTGAGGGCAAAACGAAGGCGGTCCACATCCACGCTATCCACCATCGATTTGGATATGGTAAGATGCCCGCGACCGGTGGCATGGCGTAAGCTGGTGTTTTTCACATTAAAAGACAACGTGCCATTAAGCCTGGTAGGCGGCGCATTTTTAAGCCAGTAACCCAGGTTCAGGTTCTGAAAGGTTAATAATCCGCTGCCTCCTAAAAACGTATAGCCGGTGCCTTTAAAAGTTACCCGGCCGTTTTTGCTGTCCAGTTCAAAACGGGAAATATCAAACACACCCTGGTTATAGGCCATTTCCAAACGCATGCGCCGCACTTCCCGGTTTTGTATTCTTGCGGAAACATCCAGGTCGCCGGTAAATTTGGTCGGCGCACCGCTTAGGGACAATTGCCCCTGCACGTAATCGCCGCTCGGAAACCGGTCGGTGAACCAAGGATACAGATCATCCAGCGCAAGACGAAATTCATACAGATTCAGATTAATGTCCATGGTGTCTGTCAATTGGTAGTAAAAACTGAGCAACAGTGCGGAACGGGTGGTTTCCAGACGTAATTGATTAACCGTAAAATGCTCCAGGTCGCCTTTCAGTTTAAACTGTAATTTTTTCAGCCGGAAGTTTTTCTCCGGCACAGTAGCTTCCAGTTTACGCACATCCACCAGGTAGCGGTTGGGCAAAAGAATCAGCCGCTTCAGATCGACCACGGCGTCTTGCACAGAAAAAGACGGCTTGGCAAAAAAAATCTTTTTAATGTGAATTTCAAGATTTTCAATATTTAATTTTGGCAGCGTTTTTAGATATTTTTCCAGCACCTTCCCGTACTGAAGTTGATACAGAACAGAATCCGGATTAACTGGTCGGGCGGTACGGGTTGTATCCGGGTGTTTTTTCGGTAAACGAATTTCCAGGCGGTCGATTAAAACTCTTGAAATATGGATTTCTTTACGCAACAGGGGCAACAGATCGTACTTTAGATGCACATAGGAGGCTCGCAAAGATAATCCGTCTTCCTGGTCAAACTTCAGGTTTGTTACGGTAATGGAATTCAGCACCCCTCCTTGCAGGTGATCATAAGTTAAACGACTTCCGGAAGGCAAATTGCGGTTGGCGATGTTTTCGATGCCCCGGCTGACATAATCGGTGGTTTTGCCCAGCAAGGCCACCACTGCAATTGCTAATAGCAATAAAAGAAAGGCAGCCAACGCCAAGCGCCACAGCCAGCGCCAAACGCGCCGGATGATGTGTTTTTCTTCGGACATCTAAATTTTATACCCCATGACCATATTTCAATACCATAATTGTTTTATGGTTATCGGAAGATAAAGTTTCTTCTTAATTTTTTCTGTGCAGCATATTTGGTTCGGAAAAACAAATAAATCGCCTGAAGTTGTGCATCATCCTGCTTTAAAGCAAACCTGCCCGGTTACAGGTCTTTTTGCTTATGTTGTTCCATTTTCCGTCTGGCATAGGCGGCCACCATACCAAAGGTATAAAAAGCCAGCCATATTCCGGAAATACCACGTACTTTTTGGCGGGTAACGGAAAAATCAAACAATCCGCTATTCGGCTTTGTTTCTACAGAGGCCGCAAAATTAAGCAGGCTATACAACACAATAAAGGCTAAAAAATACTTAACCCAAACCGGCGACAAGCGAAGCATTTTTGAAAAAGGATTAACTTCATGATCCTGCGCCGTGAGCCATTTGATGTTTTCACTGGATTGCAACCAAACAATCAAAATACCTATGGTGAGCGCTAAAACCACATAATTGGAAATTAAATACACGTTGGTCAAGGTTAAAAAATGCACCAGGAAACTTAAGGCAAACCCAACGGCTGAGAGAATCATTAATTTTCGGGTATTCATCTTCATAGTCGCCTCAAACGATCAAGGCCACGATGCAAAAAACATCAATCAGCCACAATGTGGGCGTAACCTCATCGTATTTCCCGAGCGCCACCTTAATTACCGTCCAGCTTAAAAAGCCCCAGATGATGCCCTGGGTAATGGAATATGTAAGAGGAATCAGTACCATTGCCAAAAAAGCCGGAATGGCGTCATCAAAACAACTCCAGTTAACACGCACCACCGGACGCATCATAAACACGCCCACCAACACCAGCGCCGGGGCCGTGGCAATCGCCGGAACAACCGACAGCAAAGGCGCCAAAAACATAAAAGGCAGAAAAAGCAGACCGCTGACTACGGCGGTAAGTCCGGTACGCCCGCCCTCTTCGATACCTGCGGCAGATTCGATGTAGCTGGTTCCCGGACTGGAACCGAACAATCCGGAAATCAAGGTCGAAGCGCCGTCCACAATCAGTGATTGTTTGATATTGCGCGGCTCACCGTCCGCATCTTTCAGGTTGCCGGCTTCGGCCACGCCCACAAACGTGGACAAACTGTCAAACATATCGGTGAATAACATGGCAAATATGACGCCCAGCAAACTCAACTTCAGCGAACCTGCCAAGTCCAACGTAAACAGAAGGCTAAAATCCGGCATGGCCGATACCCCTTTCCAAACCACGACCTGAGAGGCGCCCCACCAGCGGCCGATCGGGATGGCCAGAATCGTGGTCAAAGCGATGCCGGTCATTAACGCGCCCTTTATTTTTTTACTGACCAGAATGGAGGTCACGAACAAACCGACCAGGAAGGTCAGCGTGGTGGCATTTAATCCGCCCCGGCCCACCAGGGTTCCGGAACCGTGCACCACAAAACCGGCGTTCACCAAGCCGATCAACGTAATAAACAAACCGATTCCGGCGGCAATACCAAAACGGATTTGCTGTGGAATGGCCTTAACGATTAAGGTACGTACGTTAAAGACCGAAAGCAGAATAAAAATCACCCCCGACCAGAACACCGCGCCCAGAGCGGTGCTCCAGGGCACGCCCATCCCGTTCACCACCGAATAAGCGAAGTAGGCATTCAGTCCCATGCCGGGAGCAACCAGAATGGGATTATTGGCGTAAATGCCCATGGCAATGCTGCTGAACGCGCTGACCAGTACCGTGGCCGTCACCAAAGCGTTAAAGGGCATTCCGGTCTGAGCCAGGATGGACGGATTCACCACAATAATGTACATGGCCGATAAAAACGTCGTCGCCCCGGCGATGATTTCTGTTTTTGGAGTCGTCTGGTTCTTTTTCAATTCAAACAGAGCTTCCATCATCAGTCCTTCCTAAAGAATAAGATCAAATTTAATTTGAACAAAAAAAACCAAACAGGCAAGAATTATGAATTGAAAATTCTCTCACCGAGGAGTGCCCTGCACTTGCTTATGATATCCGTTCAGGGAATGACGAACACGATGTTCAATCAAACCGCAGAACTCTTTATTAAATAAGAAAGTGTTCTATTCATATTAAATAAATGGCACAAAACGACCATGTACCAAAGTTTTTAGGTGGCAATAAAAAAACTTCAAATTATGATTGGTAAGAAATCCAACAAATATTTGACATGCTTCTATTATCATTATAAATTTGGAAGCTTTAAATATGAAAATGACTTATTAATAGGAGATGTACGTATATGGCGCACCACAAATCGGCGATAAAACGCATTCGTACCGCTGAAAAAGAACGTTTGATGAACCGGATGTACAAAAGACGTCTGAAAAAAATGAGCAAGGATTTATTGGCCGCCGAAAACAAGCAGGCCGCCGAACCTTTATTTAAGAAAATTGTTTCCTTACTGGATCGAATGGGCGAAAAACATATTTTGCATAAAAATAACGTTGCTCATAAAAAATCGAAATATGCGCGTTTTTTTAACGCACTCCCCGAATAAAAAAAAATCCGCTTTACGCGGATTTTTTTTTGCCAAAAATCAACTCAAACACCTGTAAGTAATTTTTAACATAAAACAATTCCAGGCCTTCCAGTAATTCTTTGTTCAATTCGCGCACATCGCTTTTATTTTCTTCCGGAAGAATGACCTTTTTTATGCCATATCTTCTGGCGGCCAGTAATTTTTCGTTCAACCCGCCAATGGGAAGAATATTGCCGCGCAACGTAATTTCACCGGTCATGGCAAATTCGCCCGGAAACGGTTGTTTTTTCAGCGCGGAGAGCAGAGCAGTGGTCAGAGTAATACCGGCAGAAGGACCGTCTTTGGGCACCGCGCCCTCCGGTAAATGAATATGAATTTCGTATTTGTTCGTGAAATCCTGCTTAATCCCAAAGGCGCGGGCTTTGGAACGCAGATATGCCACCGCGATCATTGCCGATTCCTGCATGACTTCGCCCAATTTTCCGGTCAGGGTCAGCTTGTCTTTACCGGGCATCAGATTCACCTCCACCCGCAGTAAATCGCCTCCGTACGGCGTCCAGGCCAAACCGTTGGCCACGCCCACTTCTTTTCGCACCCGTAACTGACTCAACGGGTATTTGGGCTCACCTAAATATTGACGCAGATTTTTTTTCGTAATGCGCACTTTTTTCTTCCGTGAAGATTGAGACAGTTCGATCACCGCCCGACGGCAAATACGACTGATCTCCCGTTCCAGATTCCGGACTCCGGCTTCTAATGTGTAATTGATGATAATCTCTTTCAGCGCTTCGTCGGTAATTTCCAGCTCGCTTTCCTTTAGTCCGTTGGCTTCTAGTTGCTTTGGGATTAAATGGCGTTTGGCAATCTGGATTTTTTCATAATCGATATAGCCGGGCAGTTCGATGATTTCGGTGCGATCCAGCAGCGGTTCGGGTATGGCGTTGGGATTGTTGGCCGTCACCACGAAAAGCACATTGGACAGGTCGTATTCCACTTCCAGATAATGATCGGTAAAGCTACGGTTTTGTTCCGGATCGAGCACTTCCAGCAAGGCCGACGAGGGATCGCCGCGGTAATCGCTGCCCAGCTTGTCCACTTCGTCCAGCAGGAACACTGGATTTATGGTGCCGGCCTTCTTGATTCCCTGAATGATCTTGCCCGGCAAAGCGCCGATATAGGTACGACGGTGACCGCGTATTTCGGCCTCATCTGTCACTCCGCCTAAAGAAATGCGCACGAACTTCCGCCCGAGTGCCCGGGCTATGGATCTTCCCAGCGAAGTTTTACCTACCCCGGGAGGGCCGGACAAACACAAAATCGAACCATGAATTTTGTTCACCCGTTGAAGCACCGCGATGTATTCCAGAATGCGTTTCTTTGGTTTTTCCAGCCCGTAGTGATCTTCATCCAGGATTTTTTGGGCGGCGGCGATGTCTTTTACATCTTCGGTTTTGGTAACCCACGGTAAAGAAGCCAGCCATTCCAGGTAGGTACGCAGCACGTTATACTCCGGTGATAACGGCGGAATGCGTCCCAGACGATTGAGTTCCTCGTCGGCTTTTTGCTTGACTTCTTCCGGCAGATGCGCTTCGGCTAATTTTTTCTTAAGGAACGAAATGTCGCCCTGGGTTTCATCCGATTCGCCCAGTTCCTCCTGAATGACCCGTAACTGCTCCTGTAGAAAGAAGTGGCGCTGGGATTTGAGCATCTGGTTTTGCACCTTATTATTCAGCTCGCTTTTGATGCTCAGAACGCTGTTCTCTTTTTCCACCAATCGGATCAGCTTATTGATGCGTTCCTCCAGTTTCCACTTTTGCAGGATGCTTTGTTTCTCCTCCAGAGATACATCCAAATAGGACGCCACAAAGTCGCTTAATTTCTCCAGATCGTCGTGCTGGTTGAGGGTGAACAAAACTTCTTCCGGAATATCGTCACTAAGCTTGATATAGTTTTTAAATAAGCTAAGCAGGTACCTGCGGCGCGCCTCCTCCTTTTCGGTTTCAATTGGCGCATCGTACATTACTTCCACCTGGGCCTGAATATGCTGATTGGTTCTGCTGTAACGACGCACTTTGGCCCGAACAATGCCTTCCACCAGTACCTTCAACAAACCGCTTGGTAATTTGACTACCTGCAAAATACGACCGATCACCCCAAACCGAAATAAATCTCTGGCCGTGATATCGTCCAGCGAGGCCTCTTTCTGCGCCACTAAAAAGAGCAGTTTGTCCTCTTCCATACTTCGCTCAATGGAGGCGATGGACATAGACCTGCCCACGATGAGCGGTACTAC
>CAZJNP010000106.1:0-8554 GCA_964547355.1 uncultured Calditrichaceae bacterium | reverse complement strand
TTACAAATAGCTTAATAAAAAAGGCTGACTCTTTTACTTTTGAGACAGCCTCATTTATCCGGGAATATTAGCGTATCACTTAATCGGTTTTTATAGAAAGCACGCCACAGCAAAAAATTAACGAATATCACAAAAAATCCATTTTAGGACTTGCATAAAACAAATAATTATGCGATATTACTTGCCAAGTTAGCAGCGTTTATAGGTTTAATGAAATCAACGACCTAATTCGAAAGCGACCTATGACTCAGTTATATACAAATTATATATATAACTCCTCGTTATTTTTGGAGTTAGTTATATTATCTTCTGGTAAATTTCTTGACAACTTAAACAAGAAGTTCTATATTTCCCCATGTGATCGAGCGCACATCTATACCATAAGTAGAACAATCAGGAGGTGGCCTATGACATAGTTTTCCTACGTATGTCTCACTACAAATCTAATTAACTGGTTTTAATTATTGGAGGTTAAGGGATGTTCAAAAAAGTGCTTTTATTTCTCTTGACACTGGCTATGCCAATCTTCCTCTTTGCCCAGTCCTCGGGTAAGATAGCTGGTGTTGTCAAGGATAAGGAAACAGGCGAGCCTTTACCTGGCGTTAATGTTGTCCTCCAGGATACCTACTTCGGAGCTACCACAGATGTTGACGGTTATTATGTGATCCTCAATGTTCCTGTTGGTGTTTATAATATCGAAGCGAGTTACGTGGGCTATGCCAAAGCTGTATTTAAAGGTATTCGTGTTTCTGCCGGTGTGACCACAGAGCAAAACTTTGAGTTGCAGCCCACCACGCTGGAATTAGGTGAAGCGGTTGTGGTAACGGCGCAGCGTCCGCTGGTGGAAAAAAACGTAACACAAAGTTATTCTCTGGTTACTTCGGATCAGATTGAGTCTATTCCTGTACGCGGATTGCAGGACATTTTAGCTCTGCAGCCCAGCGTTGTTGTACAGAACGATGAAGTTCATATTCGTGGCGGTCGTGAAGAAGAGGTCGGTTATTACCTCGACGGCGCTTCTACTCAGAATGCGTTGACCAACACCAACGCGATTTATGTGATTCAGGATGCGGTGGAAGAAATCCAGGTGTTGACCGGTGGTTATACGGCTGAATTCGGTGGTGCCAACTCCGGTATCATCAAAGCTGAGTTGAAAACCGGTACGTCCGATTATCACTTTTCTGCGGATTTCCAGACCGATAAATTTGCTGATGAAGGCGAGAAGTTCCTGGGAACATACTCCTATCAGCATCATATCGGAGCTGTAACCCTGAGCGGTCCGCTGTTCAGTAAAAAAATCCGTTTCTTTATCGCCGGTGAAAACAATTATCAAGGCGATTCCTGGGTACGTTTTAGCAAAGGTTTTCAGTTTAAAGATCTGATTGATACTAATCCGAATAACGTAGAACACGATACGGTTACCATCGCTTATCCGGATGGTTTTACACCGCATCATGAAAGCAATCGTTATGCTTTGAACGGAACCTTGTTGTTCGACTTCAGCCCGATCCGGTTCCGTGTAGGCGGTACGTTTAATACCCGTCGTACCTATCTGGACGGCGATCCTTGGTTGTCTATGTTGAATGATCGTCAGGTTTACGATGATCTGAATACCTATATGCTGACCGGTAAATTAACGCACGTTTTATCACCTAAAACGTACTATGATGTAACGGTTGGTTTGTTTAACTATTCGCTGGAACGTGGCGATAATTATTTTGATACGGATTGGAAGTCTTGGTATGACAGCACAAAAGTTGCTGCCAAAGGTATCACCTATCGTGATCGTTGGCGTCCCCAATACGGTTATATTTTAGATGGTATTCCTTTTGAGCGCCAGGGCTCACCGAGCAACTGGTATCGTAAATTAGACCAGAACTATATTTCCGGTTCTGTGAAATTAACCAGCCAGATCGGTCGTTATCATGAATTAAAAGTCGGTGCCGAAGCACGTCAATATACCGTGCGTTATTTTGATATAGCCCCGTCGGTCATGCTCTATACGGCTGATACGGCGTATGCCAATTCCCGCGGAGATTATCCGGTAACTTATGGAAGTATTGATAATATTCCGGTTGACGTATGGGTAACTCAGGGCGGCGTGGACGCTTATGGCTATGACGTCTATGGCAATGAGATCAGCAGCGATAAAACGTATAGCAACGGCATCTACGTCCAAGGCCCCAAGAAACCGTTATTTGGTTCCTTCTTTATACAGGATAAAATTGAGTATGAAGACCTGGTGGTGAATGCCGGTGTGCGTGTGGATTATTTTGACAGTGATGATTACACGTTAAGAGATCCTTCGGATCCTCAAGTAGATAACTCCACCAGCTTGGTTATGAAAGACGAGTGGAAAAAGGTTGATCCTTTTATCGAAGTTAGTCCGCGGTTAGGTTTTTCCTTCCCTGTAAGCGAACGGACGGTATTCTATTTGCAGTATGGTAAGTTCGTTCAGATGCCGCAATTGAACCAGATTTACTTTAGCACCAACACTATGTCCCGTCAGATCGTTCAGGGTGGTTTTTACTACATCAACCCGATCGGTTTTGGCTTGGAACCGATTAAGACTACCAACTATGAAATCGGTTTCCGTCAGCAGTTGGGACAGTTCGCAGCTTTTGATATTACCGGTTTCTACCGCAATATCAAAGGACAGATTCAGGTGGATCTGCAGCAAGCCGCACCTGGTGCTGACGTACAGTCTTATGAACGTTTTATAAACGGTGACTTTGCCACTACCAAAGGTCTGGAAGTTAAATTGACCATGCGGCGCGTGAACCGTTTGCAGGCACAAATTAATTATACTTTAACCGATGCGGAAGGTACTGGCTCTTCCAATACCTCGTATCATGCGGCCATTCAGCGCGGTACCATCAAACCGACGGTGGTTTCTCCGCTGGATTATTCTCAGACGCATCGCGGCTCCATTAATCTGGATTATCGTTTTGGCGCCGGCGACGGCGGTCCGGTTCTGGAACGTTTCGGGGCCAATGTGCTGTTCACTTTCAATAGCGGGCATCCGTACACCTTGGTATATGCGCCTCCTGGAGGACAGGTGGATCCTTATTCCGCAGGTGTGGACTATATGTGGGATACGCGTTCCAGAGAAGCGCTGGAAAAGCTGAACAGCTCGACCACGCCTTGGGTGTATAACATCGACCTGCGTCTGGATAAGAGTTTTACCGTATATAAAGACCTCGATGCGACGGTTTATGTACGTGTAAATAATCTGCTCAATACCAAAAACGTGATCAATGTGTTTGAAAAAACAGGTAGCGCGACCGACGACGGCTTCCTTTCCGATCCGACGATTTCCGGCGACATCGTAAATCGTCTGGGAGATACCTATGTACAGATGTACCGTGCCATCAACCTGGAAAACGGCGGTGCATATCGGAGTATCGTAGGACGGGAACTTTACGGAAGCCCGCGTCAGATTTTCTTTGGAATCAAATTCAGTTATTAATCTGGTACTCATGAAGTGTATTATAAGCGAAGAGGTATCAAATGAATAGAAAAATTCTAATAAAAAGTGTCGTCACATTAGGAATGGTTTTCCTATTTGCCACACTTTTGTTTGGAAGGGGACCGGAAAAATCCGGTTTGAGTCTGTCGAAGACTTCGGAAGTACTCGACCCCACGCGCACCCTTTCCAATATCAATAACTGGGCATACTGGATGTATTACGACGGTCGGTCAGGTATTGATCCGGATGGAAATGGCGGCGGAATATATCCCCGGGGAACCTCTAATGTGATTTATGAAGATGGTTTTGTCTGGGGTGCAATTGTAGACGGCAATATCCGCGTTGGCGGCCAAACGTATCGTATCGGTACGCAAGCGGCAGTGGATCGTATTTACAGAATACGTTCCGATTGGAAAAAACTGCTGGAAGATCCTACGCCTTTGCGTCAGGATGCGGTGGAATTCTTCAGAACGACTAATACTGCTGTAACCGACCAGATGATGGTTGATCTGGCGCTTCAGTACGCCAAAGACTGGAAAGAATGGCCGGTGGATCAGGGCGCTCCGTATTACGACATCAACGGTAACGGGATTTATGATCCTGTGCCGGATGCCGACGGTTATCCCATTGTGGCCGAATATGATGATAATGGTAATCTTATCGCAGGCGGTGACTATCCCGGCCTGGCCAACGCCGATCAGGTTGTTTGGTTTAAGGTGAACGACCTGGATACTTCCCGGGCGGTTAATCTGTATGGTTCCGATCCGATTGGTCTGGAACTGCAGGTAACGACCTGGGGATATAAACAGACCGAATCTCAGTTGGGTCAGATTATTTTCAAAAAATACATGTTGATCAATATTTCCGGCAAACAGCTGGACAGCATGTATGTGGCTCAGTGGTGCGACCCCGACGTGGGTAATTATACTGACGACGTGGTGGGTTGCGACCCTGCATTGGGTATCGGCTTTGCCTACAATGGCGGTGAGACCGATAACGACTTTGCTTCCCTTGGCCTGGCTCCCTCGGCAGTCGGTTATGACTTCTTCCAGGGACCGATGGTCGATGGTAAAGCTGGACAGGATTTGAACAATAATGGCGTGGATGACGCAGAAGATTACGCTGTGTTTGACTTGAAGAAAGTCGGCCCCGGAAAAATCAATCTGCCGATGACTTCTTTTGGTTATTTCTCTGCCGGTAACTCTGAATGGGATGACCCAGATTTAGGTCAGTATGCCGGTACCTTACAGTGGTACAACCTGCTGCGTGGTTACATTACCAACGATCAGGTAGATAATCCTACTCCGTTTACGCATCGCGCCACCGGTGAACCCACCAAGTTCCCGCTGGATGGCGATCCGGTGACCGGCGAAGGCGATATTGACGGTAACCCCGGTTTGGGCAACTTTGCTCCGGCTGACCGTCGTATGAGCTTGAGCACCGGTCCGTTTGTGATGGCTCCCGGTGATACGCAGGAAGTGGTTGTGGCCATCATCGGCGGTAAAAGCGGTAAAATAGACGAGGGTTCCCGCACACAATCCGTGTTTGATATGAAAGTAAACGACGAAATTGCTCAATTCCTGTACAATACGTTGTTTACCGAAGTACCGAAACCGCCTACAGCTCCGAGAGTAAAAGTGATTCCTCAGGAAACGAGAATTACTCTGGATTGGAGCTTTGATGAAACGACCGTTATGGAAACAGAAACCAAAGTGGAAGCAGGCTATGAATTTGAAGGGTACAATGTATATCAGTTACCCGCTTCAAACTCAAGCTTAGCCGATGCCAAATTGGTTGCAGTTTTTGATAAGGTGAATAATATTAAAGTAATCCGTGAAACACGTTTCTTACCACAGTACGGCACCGGTGTAGTTGTTCCGGTTCGTTATGGTAATGACAACGGCGTTCAGCGCTACATTACCATCGAAAAAGATTATTTAACCGGCAAACCGATTTATCCGGGAAATACCTATTACTTTGCGGTAACTGCGTATAACTACAATCCACAGTCCGAAGTGGTCAAGAGTCTTGAATCATCACTGAGTATTTTGACGGTGACCACTCAGCCTGCGCTGCCTGGTTATGCAGAGGGCTCCGAACCGCAGGACGCTGTTCCTGTTGAACATTCTGCAGGTTCAGCCGAACAGGCTAACGTTGAAGTAAAAGTTGTTGATCCGGCCAGAATTACCGGTCATGACTATGAAGTTTACTTTGAGCCCTGGCATTACTATATGGATTTTGACGGCCAGTGGAAACGTACAAACTATCCGGATTCTGTAGGTGGTTCCTTGGCCAAAGGTTCGGATGTCTCTCAGAGTAAAATTACTGCTATCGCATATACTTCTCCGACACCGGGAACCAGAGATCTCAAGTTCGTGCTGGATCTTATTTCAACAGATTACAGTTATTCGGACGGTATTTCTTTGATCTTCCCGCCGGAAATTCAGATCAACAGTGCGGAACCGGCTATTGGAAATGCATATGGTATTTCTTATGATCCGATCATCGATCTGGATAACAACATAGTAACCTGGGGTTCTCCGGATACCTCCGGTGATGGTGGTTTTTCAGGCGGTGAAGTATTTACCGTTAATGTAAATACACCAACCTTGCCTCTGGATGTGGAATACTGGGTATTTGACGATGGTTGGGGCTATTATTTCTTAGCTAATTACGGTCTGCCTCCCGGCGTAGTCATTTTTGCCCATGATACCTGCACCATCACGCAGGAAAGTTATGCCTTCAAGACCGTAAATATGTGGGGTCTGAAAGACGTAACAGAAGATAAAGTGGTTCTGGAAGGTCAGGATCGGCTTTACAACGACCATGCCAATGAAGCACCGATTGTTGACGGTTTCCAGATCGTCGTTGGCGGCAGCTACGAGGCACCGACGGATTTCAGTGATGTTATCCATATCGCCACCGATGGTTCCGAAGAGTCTGTTGCAGATTTTGGTGTGCAAGGTGTTGGAGTCGGTTCTTATGCCATCTATGGCTGGAGCGACGACGGAACGGCCCGCGCCGTGGGTACCTATGGTGATGGTACGACCGACCTGAATCTGCTGATTAAGGACTATGAAGTACGCTGGACGGGTGAATACGATACGGTGGATGTGAATGGTCTGACCGTGATCAAGGTAAAAGAAGGTACCGGTTCGATGGCTTACCTCATCGGTGCACGTCTGTACGATATTGCAGACCATCCGCTGAATCCGAACCCTGGTACCAGCGAAGGTTTCATGGTTCGCGTGCCATTTGAAGTATGGAATGTGGAAGACGGTTATCAGTGCAATTTCCTGATTTATGACCGTAAGCAGGATCCGACGGATACCAGCAAACCGTTCTATGCATTCAACCCGAATGACAGAATGTACACTTATTTCCTCATTTCGCACTATAGCGAGGAAATTCCGAGTGCGGAAATGATACATGATTCGTTGACCTGGAACCTGGTTTGGTGGTCAGCACCATATGAGAAAGGTGACAAGGTTTATGTGAAATATCCGAACCCGATTATTTTGGGTTCCGATAAGTTTACCTTCTCAACCAAAGGCCTTGGAGAATCTTACAGCGTTGATAACGAAAAGGCGGCCGCAGAAAAGGTGACGGTCTATCCGAATCCTTACTATGCAGGCAACAGCCAGGAACTGAGCGATGTGGAAAAATTTGTCACCTTCTATCATCTCGTTCCGAAGACTACGATCCGAATCTTCAACTTAGCTGGAGAACAGGTTCGCAAGCTGGTTAAAGACCCGACCGATAATTCGCAGTTCCTGAGATGGGATCTGAATAACGATAACGGTCTGCCCGTTGCGAGCGGTATTTACTTTGCGTACGTTGAACAGACTCTGAGCGATGGCACGAAAGTGACGAAAGTTCTGAAGGTCTTTATTATTCAACGTGCACAAATGTTGAAATACTTCTAATGGTTAATGATCAGTATAAAAAAGATTTAGGGAGTATATAATGAAAAATAGAAAAATTAGTATCATGGCCTTAATCATGGCGATTGTACTAGTTTTTGGGCTAACATTCTCCTATGCCGGCGACCCGGTGAGAACAGGTACGGCTGCTGGCGTTCAGACGCTCGTACCGGTTGGAGCCCGCTATCTGGCCATGGGAGGTGCGAATATCGCGAATGTATCGGGAGTTGACGGTATCTATTGGAATCCTGCCGGACTCTCGGAACTCAAAAACTCTGCAACCGGCTCATTTTCCACAATGACCATCTTTAACGATGTTAAAGTGAATTATATCGGCCTGGGATTTAACGTGGGCAGTTTTGGAAATCTTGGCGTCACCTTGAAAGCTTTTGATTTCGGTGACATTCCATTGACCACGGTAGAGGATCCCGACGCAATGTCCGGGAGAACTTTTTCTCCCACATTCGTTACGGCCGGAGTGACCTATGCGGCCAAATTGACCGCGTCGATTCAGATTGGTGTCACCGGTAAATTGATCTATGAAGCGATTGACCGCGCGTCTGCTTCTGCTTTTGCCATTGATGCTGGTATTCAGTACCATGGCCTGGCAGGTATTGAAGGACTATCCATTGGTTTGGTAGTTCGTAACATCGGTACCAACATGCAGTACAGCGGTAGCGCGCTGACCATTTCTGCTCAGGAACAGGATGAAACCTTTACCCGCTTCCTGAACAGAGAAGCCAGCAGCGATCAGTTGCCCGCTAGAATCGAACTGGGCCTGGGTTACTTGTACAACATCGACGCCAATAACAAGGTGCTGTTCTCCGGTAACTTCAACAATAATAACTTCGGCAACGATGTGTACAAACTGGGCGTTGAATATTCTTTCGGTAATATGTTCGCCCTACGCGGAGGTTATTTGATTTATGATGGAGTTGCTGCGGAAGATGCTCTGTATAGCTTTACTGCAGGCGCTGGTTTTAATTACAGCCTGGGTGGCATAGATTTCACAATCGACTATGCCTATCGCGATTCTCAGTACTTCAACGGCAACAATCTGTTCTCTCTGAAAATTGGTTTCTAACTCTAATTAGAGAACAGGAATTTTTAAAAAAGGGGCTGTCCCAAAAGGGGGCGGCCTTTTTTTATACTATTTTGCCCT